>JBQCJO010000438.1:0-10985 GCA_051952735.1 Rhizomicrobium sp. | reverse complement strand
GGTCAGCAGCGGGTGCAGCACCTTGATCGGCGCCTTGAACATTTCGACGAATTCCAGAAGACCCTGGTTCGCGCGGCAAAGGCCGCCAGAGAATGAATAGGCATCCGGATCGTTCTGGCTGAAGTGCTCGAGCTTGCGGATGTCCACCTTGCCGACGAGCGAAGAAATATCCTGATTGTTCTCGTCGCCCGGCTCGGTCTTTGCGACCGCAAACTGCCGCAGCTTGGAAGGATAAAGCCGCACAACCTCGAACTTGGAGATATCGCCGCCGAATTCGTCGAGGCGCTTCACGGCCCATGGGCTCATCACCTGTCCGGTGCGATGGCGATCGATGCCGTACTTCTCGGCGAGCAACGATGACAATTCTGCGGAGCGAAAAAGGCCCAGCGGAGATTCGAATACAGGGCTGATGTCGTTTCCGGCCTTGAGCACGTAGATCGGATGTTTCTCCATCAGATCCTTGAGCCGTTCTGCAAGCGAGGATTTACCACCGCCTACAGGTCCGAGCAGATACAGAATCTGCCGTTTTTCTTCGAGGCCTTGGGCAGCGTGCTTGAAATAGCTCACGATGCGCTCGATCGTGTCTTCCATGCCGAAGAAGCCGTCGAACGCCTTGTAGGTCTTGATGGTGCGGTTGAAGAAGATGCGTCCGAGCCGCGAGTCCTGTGCGGTGTCGACCAGTTCGGCGTCACCGATGGCTGCCACCATGCGCTCGGCGGGAGTGGCGTAGAGCATCTTGTCGTCGCGCGCGGCGAGAAGCCAGTCGCGCAGGCTCATCGTTTCAAAACGCTCTCGCGCGTAATCTCGAGTGAAGATGTCGAAGACGTCAAGCGTGCTCATCACTTCAACTCCTGTTACGCCTTGCACGCCTCCACATACTTACATCGTGGTTCTGCGCAGACATACAAGACCACCGACAACCACCGACTTCGGGAGTGTCTCACTCCCGCATGAACCAACCCTTAATCCTGCTTGCTGTTCCCCGCTTTGACGCTCCGCAAACCAAGCAAATCCGCGCATCTGCGCTACTTTGCGCAAATGCCTGTTTCTGGTCGCGTTTCCTGTCAACGTCCCGCCAGCCTCTCCGGCGCCCGCCATGCGCGGCGCGTCGGCTTGGTCGATAGAATCAAGTGTAACTCCGTTTGCCGAAAAAGAAAAATGGAACGTGCGCAATTCTGTGTCGTCACATCACAAAGAAGTCGTATTTGCGATCCGCGAACTGCAGCGCTTTCTGAATGCGAGCTGAACGCGCGCGACATTGACGCTTGGCAGCCCCGCGAGGTTGCGCGAAGATCATCGGCATGAGCGGACTTGCGACCAAGATCAGACGGGCGAAACCCGAGGACGCAGTTGGAATTGCGCGCGTCTACATCGAGTCCTGGCACGACACTTATGCTGCCATTCTGCCGATGCGGTTGTTGTGTGCGATGACACCGCAGGGGCAAGCCGCGCGTTGGCGTGCTGCCGTTTATGCCCGGGGCGAGGCCGTGTTCGTTGCGGAAACCGCGGACGGGAACGTCGTTGGAATGACGAGTTGCGGACGCTCGCGCGATGCTACGCTGGGTTTCGATGGCGAGATCTACACGCTCTATGTGGATCCGGCGTGTTACGGCGCCGGTGTCGGGCGCGCGCTGCTGTCCGGCGCATTCGTCTGGATGATGGAGCGCGGCTACGGTTCTTGTGTGATCTGGGCACACGCGAAGAACAACGCGCGCTTCTTTTACGAGAAGATGGGCGGCCGGCTGATTGCTGAGCGCTCCGGACAACTGATGGGCGCAGCGATTTCAGAAAATGCCTTCGGATGGCGCAGGCTCGCGCTCGCGGAAGCAGATCGCGCGTGAGCATCGCAAAGAACGCGATCGTCATTCTTCTGGACAGCCTGAATCGGCACATGCTCGGCGCGTATGGCGGGCGTGAATTTCCCACACCGAATCTCGATCGTCTGGCGGCACGCAGCGTGCGTTTCACGAAGCATTACGCGGCCTCGCTGCCCTGTATTCCGGCCCGTCACGACATTCTCTGTGGTGCGTGGGACTTTCTCTGGCGTCCGTGGGGATCGGTGGAGATTTGGGAGGATGCGATCACCGCGCATCTGCACAGGGCAGGCGTCGTATCACAGCTCATCAGCGATCATCCGCATTTGTTTGAGACAGGCGGTGAGAATTATCACGTCGACTTCACGGCGTGGGACTATCTGCGCGGCCACGAAGGCGATCCATGGAAGACGCGCGCCGATCCCAGTTGGGCCGGTGCGCCGATGTTCGGCTTCAAGCGCGAAATGCCCTATGACCGTTCGCGAGGCTGGTTCAAATCCGAAGCGGATTTTCCCGGACCGCGCACGATGCAGGCGGCGGCGGATTGGCTCGCCGAGAACGCCGCTGCACATGATCGCTTTTTTCTCTTCGTCGATGAGTTCGATCCCCACGAGCCCTTCGACACACCAGACAGTTATGTGAAGCGTACGGATCCCGATTGGGACGGCGCGCCGCTGATCTGGCCGCCATATGCGGTCGAAGCGGTGAAGCGTGGCATCATCACAGAGCGTGAAGGCCGGCACATCCGCGCACGCTATGGCGCCAAACTTATGATGATCGATCACTGGCTCGGCCGTGTGCTCGATCAGATCGACGCGAAGAATTTGTGGCAGGATACGCTCGTGGTTCTTTGCACGGATCACGGCCACTATCTGGGCGAGAAGGACATTTGGGGCAAACCTGCCGTCCCGCTCTACGAGACGATGGCCAACATTCCGCTTCTCGTTGCCGCGCCGGGCGTTGCTCCGCGTGATTGCGATGCGCTCACGACGAGCGTGGACATTTTCGCCACGCTGGCTGACCTGTTCGGTGTGACAGAGCGCGTCCGCCAGCGCACACATGGCGCGTCGCTGCTTCCGCTTCTGACCGGCAAGGCATCGAAAATTCGGGACTGGGTCCTGGCGGGCGTCTGGGGACGTGAGGTCCACTATATCGACAAGCGCATGAAATATGCCCGCGCGCCCGCAGAGAAGAATGCGCCGCTTTCGATGTGGTCGAACCGCTGGTCGACCATGCCGACCCATATTCTTTCCCGCCAACAGGAGTTGCCGCTGCCGGATAAGCGAGCGCGGCTCGACAGAATGCCGGGAAGCAACGTGCCAGTGATCCGGCAAATGTGGGACGCGAGCGACGCGTTGCCCTTCTGGGCCAGCCGGCGATTTTCGGGAAACCATCTTTTCGATCTGGATGCGGATCCTGCCGAAAACGAAAATCTCGCTGGTTCATCCCACGAAGCGGATATGGCGGATGCACTTCGCGCGGCGTTGAAATCCGTCGAAGCGCCGCAGGAACAACTTGTCCGGTTGGGACTGGCCTAACCTCTCAGGTCGCGCGGGCAGATGAACTCCAGCAGAATGCCGCCGCCCGTCACATCGCTCCACGACTCCACATCGAAATCCAGCACGGCCAGTGCGCAGGTCGGGAATTTCTCGCGCAGTGCATCAAGATGATGGGTTTCGGCCTTCGACACGGGCTTGCGCGCCAAACGCGCGGCGCATTCCTCGATGCCAGGATTGTGCCCGATCAGGAGAACTGACTTCACATCGTCTTTCGTCTGCTGGATTTGTCCGACAATGCTTTTGGGCGAAGCGAGATAGAGATCCTTGGTGAATTTCACCTCTGGAGACTTCGCCAGTTCGGGACCTATCAGCTCCCAGGTCTCAGTCGTCCGCCGGGATGTCGAGCAAAGGGTTAGGTTCGGAATATAGCCGCGGGTATCCATCGCATGGCCCATATTGACGGCATCCTGACGTCCACGGTCCGTGAGCGCGCGAGCGTGATCACCTTCGCCAGTGTCCTGCGCGGCTTTGGCATGGCGCAGGAGAAGAAGGCGTCGCATGTTTTGGTCAGGCGATTTGGTAGCGGGCGCGGGCGCCACGCTCGAGAGCTGCCGATACCAGCCGGTCGATCTTCAGGGCCCGCCGCAGCACCTCCAACACGCGAACCTCTTCCAGCATCACGCGGGAATCCGACAGCGCCACCTCCAGCCCCAGCATGTAGGCCGTCTCAACCAGATGGTCGGGCAGGGCTTCCTTGATCAAACCGAGCACGGCATCGGCGCCATCCTGCTCCTGCAGGATCGAGCCGCACTCCTGCGCTACGGGAAGCAGCCTGTGCTCCTCGAAGTCGCGGAAGACCGGCAGCGTCTTGGCGATATTACCAATGGCCTTGAGCTCGCGTTCGCTCATGACGCCGTCCGCAGCGGAAACGACGACCATGACGTAAATGAGCGCCGCATGATGGCTGATGGTGTTCATTGTCTGCATGTCTGATGGGATGCGGGCGCGACCTTAAGCAGCTTGACCCTTACGGGCAAGCACGCAACATGCCCGAATGGCGACGAACAAAAAGCCCGGAAAATGGCGCGCGCGGACACTGGCAGTTCGCGGCGGACAGATGCGCACGCCGTTTCAGGAGACGGCCGAAGCGCTGTTCATGACGTCGGGCTACGCCTACGAAACTGCCGACGAGGCCGAAGCGCGTTTCACCGGCGCTTCGCCCGGCTATCAATATAGCCGCTACGCCAATCCGACCGTCAGCATGTTCGAGGAACGGATGGCGGCTTTGGAAGGCGCGCCTGCCGTGCGCGCGACGGCGAGTGGCATGGCCGCGGTCTCCGCTGTATTTCTGAGTGCGCTTCGCACAGGCGACCATGTGGTCGGCGCCAAGGCGATGTTCGGCGCTTGCCGCTATGTCATCGAAGAGATTTTGCCGCGCTTCGGCATCACCAACACGCTGGTGGATGGCACGGACAACGCGCAGTGGGCAGCAGCGATAGAGCCGAACACCCGAATGCTGTTTCTGGAGACCCCCGCAAACCCGACGCTTGCGATCGTCGATCTGAAGGCGGTTGCGAAGATCGCCGACAAGGCAGGCGCTCTGCTAGTCGTCGATAATGCTTTCGCGTCGCCGGTGCTTCAGAGGCCGATGGAATTCGGCGCCCATATCGTCGTTCACAGTTCGACAAAATATATCGACGGCCAGGGCCGGGCGCTCGGGGGCGTCATCCTCTGCAAAGAAGATTTTCTGAAGGACCATCTGCAGCCGTTCCTGCGCAACACCGGCCCGTCGATCAGCCCGTTCAATGCATGGCTCCACTTGAAGAGTCTTGAAACGCTGGAACTGCGCATGCGCGCGCATTGCGAAGGCGCGGCCAAGGTCGCCGATTTCCTCGCCGGTCAAAAGAAGATCCGGCGCGTGCTCTATCCTTTCCGCGCGGACCATCCGCAACAGGAACTGGCGCGCGCGCAGATGTCCGGCGGTGGCGGCGTGGTGACGTTCGAAGTGGAAGGCGGCAAACCGGCGGCGTTCCGATTGGAGAACGCGCTTCAGTTGATCGATGTGTCGAACAATCTCGGTGATGCCAAAAGCATCATGACGCATCCGGAGACCACGACACATCAGCGTGTGAAGCCCGACGCGCGGCTTGAGCTTGGCGTCACCCCGGGGCTGCTGCGCTTGTCGGTTGGTCTCGAAGATCCGGCCGATCTTTGCGAAGACCTGGAACAGGCACTGAAAGGGGTCTGATATGTCCGAACATCATGCCGGCGTTCGCTGGAAGCGCAGCTCAGCAGATTTCACTTATGCGAGCTACAACCGCGCACATGAGATGGTGTTCAAAAGCGGCGCCATCAGGCTTCCGGCTTCCGCGACGCCTGCCTACAAGGGCGATGCCGACCGCGTTGATCCCGAAGAAGCGTTCGTGGCGTCTCTGTCGTCATGTCATATGCTCACCTTCCTTGCGATCTGTGCGCTCAAGAAGCTCACCGTCGAAAGCTATGATGACGCGGCGGTGGGCTACATGGAGAAAGGCGCCAACGGGAAGATGCAGATCACCCGCGTGGTGCTCCATCCGGTTGTGCACTTCGCCGACGGCGCGAATGTGAACGCCGAAATGCTCGCCGACTTTCATCATCAGGCGCATGATGGCTGTTTCATTGCCAATTCCGTGACGACCGTTGTGACCGTTGAGCCACGCGGCTGAGCAGCGTTAACCCTGCGCTTACCATGACCCTTGCGGTTATTCGGACTCACCTTTCATAATCCCAGCATGTACGAGCGGGTCACACGGGGCATTCGGGTCGCAGTCAGACCGGCATTCCTGGACGATCAATCCGATCCCAGCGAGCGCCGCTATCTGTGGTCTTACACGGTCGTCATCGAAAACACCGGATATGAAACGGTGCAGCTTCTCTCGCGCTATTGGCACATCACAGATGCCGACGGTCATATCCAGGAAGTGCGCGGTCCGGGGGTTGTCGGTGCGCAGCCTGTGATCGCGCCGGGACAGAAGTTCGAATACACAAGCGGCTGTCCGCTCCCCACGGCGTCCGGCGCAATGCAGGGCCGCTATTTGATGCGTGTTTCAACCGGCGAGGATTTCGAGGCGGAAATCCCCCGTTTTTTGCTTGAAATCCCGCACGAACGCCGGCGCGTTCACAAGCCCGCACGAAACCTCCGGTTGATCTGGCGAATTTGATCTGTCGTAAATGCCCGCAACCGGCATCTAACGAGCATGACCATGTCCGAAGCCAAGAAACCTGCCAATTTTTGCACCAAGCAAGCGGCTCCCGCGGAACCGCGGCCTTCCCGGGAGGAGGCCGAAACCGCCGTGCGCACCTTGCTGCGCTGGGCAGGCGACGATCCCGCGCGCGAGGGCCTGATCGACACACCGGCGCGCGTGGCGCGGGCGTTCGAGGACTGGTTCTCGGGGTACGATCAGGATCCGGAATCCTATCTCGCGCGCACCTTCGAGGAAGTCGAAGGCTATGACGACATGATCGTCCTCAAGGACATCCGTTTCGAGTCGCATTGCGAGCATCATCTGGCGCCGATCATCGGCCGCGCCCATGTGGGCTATCTGCCGAACAACAAGGTTGTCGGCATCTCCAAACTTGCGCGCGTCGTAGAAGCCTATGCCCGCCGGTTGCAGGTGCAGGAGAAGATGTGCGCGCAGATCGCGCATTGCATAGACACCGTGCTTCAGCCCAAGGGCGTCGCCGTTGTGATCGAAGCTTCGCATCAGTGCATGACTACGCGCGGCGTGCACAAGACCGGTGTGACGATGGTCACATCCACCATGCATGGCGAGTTCCGCAAGAACCCGCTGACGCGGCGTGAGTTCCTCAGCGTCATCGGCAACCCGCAGTCCAGCATGGACGGTTGAGTCTCCTCGCGGGGACAGCGAGGAGTAGCGTTTCCGCATCATTTTGAGACGCGCTTGCGATTCCGCATGAGTCTTTGGGCCGATATCGGAACCCCTTACACCGCTGCAACATTAACGCATTGAAGGCTTGGCGGCGGGCATGGACCCGCAGAAGGGTCCAAAGATGCAACATCTGGCCATAGCAGCGGCAGCAACAGCGATCTTCATCGGTGCGGGTTCCGGCGCGGTCACCTCCATGACCAGCGCGGCCCCGGCGCCGCAGATGGATGTCGCCAATCCGATGATCGCCGGTACAGCAATGCTGCCGGGCGAAAGCATTATGGCCAATGTATCCAAGTCGCCGGAACACGCGACCTTCGTTTCGGAAATGAAGGCAGCAGGGCTTTCCGGCACTTTGGACGGTGCCGGTGCGTACACCGTCTTCGCTCCGACCGATGGCGCCTACGCGGCGCTCGGCAAAGGCAAAATCGCCGAACTCACGAAGACGGCGCGCAAGACCGGCGGCTATCTCATCGTGAAGGGCCGCTACGATTCCACGAAGCTGCTGCAGCTCATCAACGAGCAAGGCGGCCGCGTGAAGCTGCACACGCTTGCGGGCGGCACGATCACGGCGAGCCTGAACGGCCCCACCAACATCGTTCTGATGGATGAAAACGGCACGACAGCCGATATCGCCATCTACGATATCCAGCAGAAGAACGGCGTGCTCCAGGTCATCGACCGCGTGCTCACGCCGGGCAAACAGTCCCGCGAAGTCGCCGAACGCTAAGCGGCCTTGAGGCCGCGGCCTTCCAGAAGCGCATCGATCTGTGGATCGCGCCCGCGGAACAGGCGATAGGCTTCCGCGAAGTCCCGCGTGCCACCCGCGGAATAGATGTAGTCGTGAAGACGCTTCGCCGTTTCCGCATCGAACGCGTTTCCGGCGTCCTTGAAGGCGCGAAAGCCGTCCGCATCCAAGACTTCCGCCCACATATAAGAATAGTAGCCGGCCGCATATCCATCGCCGTCGAAGATGTGGAGGAAATGCGTGGGCCTGTGACGCATCCCGATCTCCGCCGGCATGCCGATGCGCGCCATCGATCGTTCCTCAAAAGCCGGCACATCGATATCGCCCGGACGCTCGGATCCATGGATGTCGAGATCCAGAAGCGCGGAACCCAGGAACTGCACCGTCTCGAAACCCTGGTTGAAATTGCGCGCGGCGATCAGCTTCTCGACGAGGGCCTTGGGTATCGGCTTTCCCGTCTCGACATGAACGGCGAATTTTTCGAGTACGGCGGGCTCTTCCAGCCAGTGCTCGAAGATCTGTGACGGCAGCTCCACGAAATCGCGCGCCACGTTGGTGCCCGACAGGCGGGGAAAGCGGACATTCGACAGCAGGCCGTGTAGTGCGTGCCCAAATTCATGGAAGAGCGTTTTCGCGTCGTCGAAGCTCAACAAGGCGGGATCGGATTTGGAAAAGTTGCAGGTGTTGATGATGACCGGCGTGACCGGCCCCTCGATATTCTCCTGATCCCGGAAAGAGCTCATCCACGCGCCGCCGCGCTTGGAGGGCCGCGCAAAATAGTCACCGTAGAATAGCCCCACATGCTCGCCATCCCGCGTCACGTCCCAGACGCGCACATCGGGATGATAGACGGGGACGTCTTTGCGCTCGTTGAAGTCGAGCCCGAACAGGCGATGGGCGGTATAGAATGCAGCTTCGATCATCCTGTCGAGTTGGAGGTAGGGAATGAGTTCTGCTTCGTCGAAATCGTAGCGTTCCTTGCGAAGCTTCTCGGCGTAGTAGCGCCAATCCCATGCGGCGAGCGGGAAGTTTGCGCCTTCTTCCGCAATCACCGCTTGAAGATCGTCGCGCTCCTCCAGCGCGCGGTTTCGCGCTGCCGTCCACACCTGGTCGAGCAGGATGCGCGCATTGTCCGGCGTGCGGGCCATGGTGTCGTCCAGCCGGTAGTCCGCGAAGGTCGCATAGCCTAGGAGCTTCGCCTTTTCTGCTCGCTGCTTCACGATTTGGGCAATCAGCGATTTGTTGTCGTGGCCATTGTTCCTGCCACCTCGCGCTTCCAATGCTTTCAAAACCTGCTCGCGCAAGTCCCGTCTTGCCGAGAATTGCAGAAACGGCTCGGCGCTCGAGCGTGATGTTGTGACAACGTAGGGCGCGTCGGAGTTGCGCTCTTTGGCCAGCGACGCCGCGGCATCGCGAACGAAATCCGGCAGGCCTTCGAGATCTTCTTCTTTCAACGGCAAAACGAATTCCTGTTCGTCGGCCAGCACGTTCTGCCCGAACGATGTGCCGAGTTCTGCGAGCCGCTCGCCGATCTGCGCATAACGATCGCGCTCCGCGCCCTGCAGGTTCGCGCCGGCGCGAAGGAAATCCAGATGGTAACGCTCCAGCAGGCGTGTCTCCTCGGCATCGAGGCCGAGGGTATCACGCCGTGCGAACAGCTGATCGATACGGCGAAACAATTCCGCATTCAGATAGACGCTGTTCCAATGGCGGGCATGAAGCGGCGCCAGTTCGCGTTCAATCGCTTGCAGTTCGTCGTTGGTGTTCGAGGAGGCAAGGTTGAAGAACACCAGATCGATGCGGGATAACATCCGCCCGCTCTTTTCCAGCGCGAGGATGGTGTTCTCGAACGTCGGCGTCTGCGTACTCGTCGCGATTTCGGCAATCTCGCCGGCATGCTCCGCGAAAGCGCGATCATAGGCCGGACGAAAGTGCTGCGGCCGAATCGAGGCGAAGGGCGGAACGGAAAAGGGTGTGTTCCATATCTCGAAAAACGGGTTCGGCGCCATTTGAATTCCTGTCTTTCCGCGCATTGAACTGTGCCGCGCGTGGCTTAGGATGCTATTAATTGGGCGGGGATGCCGTGATCGCAAGGGGGATGGCATGAAACGGGTGTTGATCGGCATTGCCGGCGTGGTCGTTGTCCTTATCGCCATTGTGCTTGTTCGCACGATGTTGGTGGCCGCTCCCCCGCCGCTGGAAAGCACGCCGCCGCCGATCAGTGTCAATTCCATGGATGTGGCGCGGCATCTTGCGGCCGCCATTCGCTTCAAGACAATCTCCTATGGCAACGGCGTTCATGACGACCAAAAGAACGCGCAACTCGATGCGTTGCGCGCCTGGATGGAGCAGACCTATCCGGCGTTTCATCATGCTGCGACACGCGAGATCATCGGCAAGAGTCTCCTGTTCACCTGGAAGGGCAAAAATCCAGACGCGAAGCCCATCCTGCTGATGGCGCATATGGACGTCGTGCCCGTCGTGCCGGGAACCGACAAGGATTGGTCTCTCGGTCCCTTTGCTGGCGACATCGCCGTTGGTTTTGTGTGGGGCCGCGGCGCGATCGACGACAAGGGCTGTCTCATAACCCTGCTCGATGCTGCCGAGCGCCTGGCGCAATCCGGCTTCACGCCCGAGCGCACGATCATGTTCGCGTTCGGACAGGATGAAGAAGTTGGCGGCCGCGAAGGCAACGGCAACATCGCCAAAATTCTCGCTGCACGGCATGTGCATTTTGCGTGGGTGCTGGACGAAGGCGGCGCGATTTTCAATGAGCCGTTTCCGGGCGTCCAGCAGCCTGTCGTTTACATGGCGGTAGCGGAGAAAGGGTATCTGACGCTGCAACTGACCGCACATGGAACGGGCGGCCATTCCTCGCGGCCGACGCATGATCTCGCCATCGCGCGGCTTTCAGATGCCGTGTTGAAGGTCGTCAATCATCCTTTCGCCTCCGGGATCGACGATGTTCAGCGTGAACAATTTTCCGTTCTGGCGCCCT
>JBQCJO010000437.1:0-5534 GCA_051952735.1 Rhizomicrobium sp. | reverse complement strand
CGGGAGTTTCGCTCGAGGCTGATTGTGGGGACCGGGAAGTACCGCAGTTTCCCCGAAATGAAGCGCTGCCACGAAGCATCGGGCGCCGAGATGGTGACCGTTGCGGTGCGCCGCGTGAATCTGACCGATCCCAATCAGCCGAAGCTGGTGGACTTCATCGATCCGAAGAAGGTGACCTATCTGCCGAACACGGCGGGTTGCTTCACCGGCGAGGAAGCGGTGCGCACCTTGCGGCTTGCGCGCGAGGCGGGTGGATGGACGCTGGTGAAGCTGGAAGTGCTGGGCGAGAAGAAGCTGCTCTATCCCGACATGCTGGAAACGCTGCGCGCGACGGAAATGCTGACCAAAGAGGGCTTTCAGGTGATGGTCTATTGCAGCGACGATCCTTTGATGGCCAAGCGGCTGGAAGACATGGGCGCGGCGGCGATCATGCCGCTGGCGGCGCCGATCGGGTCGGGTATGGGCGTGCAGTCCACCGTGAACATCCGCATGATCATCGAAGACGCGAAAGTGCCGGTGGTCGTGGATGCCGGTATCGGCACGGCATCCGACGCGGCGGTGGCTATGGAGTTGGGTTGCGATGCCGTGCTCACGAACACAGCCATCGCACACGCGAAAGACTCGGTGATGATGGCGCGCGCGATGAAGCACGCGGTGGAAGCGGGCCGCATGGCGTGGCTCGCGGGGCGCATGCCGCGGAAAGCTTACGCCGATCCGTCGAGCCCGTTGAGCGGGCTTATATGAAACGAGCCTGCGCGCTCGTTCTGTTTGCTGCCGTTCTCGCCGCACCGGCTAACGCGGACGAGAACGCAATCAAATCCATCACCTATGCGCGCTGGATCGATATCGGGCCGGGGCGGATGGTTTCGCAGTTGAAGCCCGCCGAGGTCGCGGAACTGCGGCGCTGCAAGAGCTGGACGATGTATTTCCAGCCGTCCGGTGGCGGGATCATGCAAACCTTCGTCGCCGGCATGACGATGAGCAATCGCTATCCGAAGGTGCAGGTGTCGCGCGTCGCCGGTGAGACGATCTTTGTGCTGTCGCCGGCCGGCAGCAAAAAGCCGACGGATACATTGCATCTGTCGAAGGATGGTCTGGTGCTGACGCAGATATCGCCGCCGTTCCGCCCTCACACCTTTTTGCGGTGTGTGGACGCGCCGAAGAAATAGCTACTTCTTCGCGATCTTCTCGATCCAGTCGGCGAAGGCGTTCAGAATTTTCTGGAAATATTCGCGCTTCGCTTGATCTTCGATCTCGCCTTTGTCGTTCACCAGCTTGTTGGAACCGGCGATATAGGCTTCCGGCTGCTGCAGCACCGGCATATCGAGGAAGACAAGGCTCTGGCGCAGGTGATGGTTCGCGCCGAAGCCGCCGATGTTGCCGGGCGAGTTGGAGATGACGCAGGCGGGCTTGCCGCTCCACACGCTCGATCCGTAAGGCCGGGAGCCGACATCGAGAGCGTTCTTCAGGCAGCCCGGCACGGAACGATTGTATTCCGGCGTCACAAACAGAACCGCATCCACCGGCCGGACGGCGTCGCGGAACGCAATCCATTCCGGCGTTGGATTTTTCTCGGTGTCTTCGTTGTAGAGTTGCAGGCCGCCGATTTCGATCAGCTTCAGATCAAGAGCGGGCTTCGCCAGCGGGATCAGGGCATTCGCAATCTTGCGGCTGAAGGATTCCTTGCGCAGGCTTCCCACGAGAACGGCGACGCTACGAGCCATGACGACCTCCGATGCTAATGATGCCGGATAAGTTCGTTCAGGATCGTATCGTTGAGCGCGCCTTCGCGCATCCTTCCGTTGACGATAAACGCCGGAGTTCCATCGATTTTCGAGGCAATGGCCAGATCATGCGCCGCCTTGAGGGACGCATCGATAGATTTGTCCGCCATATCCTTCTTCAGCCTGTCCACGTCGAGGCCGGCCTTGCGCGCCACCGAGAAGATCAGATCCGGCGTCGCAAGCTCGTCTTCGTCCATCAGGGCGAAATAGAACTCCAGATATTTGTCCGGCTGCTTGCGCGCCGCGATGGCGGCATGGGCCGCGACGACCGAGTTCGGCCCTTTGATGGGAAATTCGATGAACGCAAAGCGCGTGTCGTGCTTGTGCTTGTCGTAGAACTTCTTCACCGCCGGCAGCGAGGCGCGGCAATAGGGGCAGTTATAGTCAAAGAATTCGACCAATGTGTTCTTCGCGTTCACGGGACCGGTCACGAAGGCGAGCTTGGGATCGAAGAATGCTTTCAGGCCGATCTTGTCCACCGCCACCTGGCGCGCGGCGTCTTCCTGCGCGGCCTGGTCGGCCTGCATCTTGTTCGACATCTCCACAAGGATGTCCGGGTGGCGCATGAGATATTCGCGAATGCGTGCGTCAGACGCGTCGCGCGAATAGGGCATCGTCCCCGTCGCCGCCATCACCAGCACGATCACGACCGCGATTGCCGCGCCGCCGAGCCCGCCCAGCGCGGCGAGTTTCCAGTTCTCGGTCATGAGTCCTCTTCCGGTGTCGTTCAGCGCCGCTGCTGCGCCTGCGCGGCGGCTGCGGCCAATATGTCATTGGCGTGCTGCCAGTCCAGAGAGCCTTTTGCAAGCTTGACCGAAGCCGCCTTGGCGAAATGTGCCGCGCCGCGCATATCCCCGCCCTGATAATGCAGTTCCGCGGTGGCGAGATCGGCCATCGGCTGATTTCCGAGATTGCTGTAGGCCTGCGCCAGCTCATACCAGGCGAAGCTGTTGCTGTTCTCCTGAACCAGCGCGATTTTCAGGTTGTCCAGCGCCGATTGCGTCAGCGCGGGATTCTCGGTCGCGAGTTGCGCGGCGGCGAGGCTGACCCGCAGCAGCGGCGCGTCCGGCAACAGATTGACGGATTTCTGGTAAGGCTCGATGCCTTTGCGCGGCTGTGCCATCTCGACATAGATCTGGCCGAGCAATTCCCAGAAATAGGGATTTTTGGGGTTCGTGGCGATAAGCGCGTTCGTTTCTTCCAGCGCCTTCTTCATGTCGGGCTGGCGGAAATAAGCCATGGCGCGCGCGTAATGCGCTTCGTCGCTCTGATCGGTGACCGGATAGCGCACCAGCACCGCATCCGGTTTCGACAGGAAGCCCGCGAGCTTCGCCTGGATCATCCGGAATTCCTTGATGTTCTCCGGCGTGTCCGGAACGTCCTTGTAAGGCGACGCCTCGACGCGCTGTTGAAGCGCGTCGATACGTTCGCGATCGGCGGGATGATCCGACGTGAAATCCTTGTTGTAGTAAGCCGAGCGGGCGTAGTCGTTTGCGAACTTCTCGAACACCTCAACCATGCCGCGCGCGGATTGGTGCGTGCGGTTGAGGAATGTCACGCCCATCTGGTCCGCCGTCGCTTCCTGCACGCGGCTGAAGGCGAGGAATTGCGACATTGCCGCTTGCTGCCCGAGCTGGATCGCGCCTATGCCGGCTTCACCGGCACCCATCGCCATCGCGGCGATGCCCACCGCCATGCCGATCAGCATCGGGATGCTGGCTTTCTGCATCGCACCGGCGCTGCGGACGAGGTGACCGCCCGCGACGTGGCCGGTTTCGTGCGCGAGAATGCCGATGATCTGGTTCGGCTTCTTGAGCTGCATGAACGTGCCGGTGTTGACGAAGATGTCCTCTTCGTTCCCGGCGACGGGGCTTTGCGTCGCGAACGCGTTGATCTCCGGATCCTGCACCAAATAAAGATGCACCGTATCCGGATCGATGCCCGCGGCTTTCAGAATGGGCACTTCGTAGCTGCGCAGCACGCGCTCGATCTCGGTATCGCGCACGACATCGATGGATTGCGCGGCAGCCGGTTGCACGAGCGCGCAAAGCAGCGCGAACGCCGTGGTGGAGAAGAAGCCGGCCGTGTTCCAGAAGCTCTTGCGCGAAAGCGTCGCGCGCAGGAATCGCGTCATCGGGTTGTTGTACGCCAAGGCTCGAATTCTCCTTCACCCCGCGCAAACCCCGAAGCCGGACGGTATGGAGCGTTCGGGCTTGCGTCAACAAAGGCGAAGCGCCGGTAACCAATCTGGCACCGGCGCTCGTCGTTTATTGCAGTCTGTTCATCCGCGTGAGGTGCTGCGGATCAGTCCTTCGAGCTGAATGCGCGCTGCCACCAGCCCTTTTTGGGCGCTGTCGTGGGCTCACCCGGCGTTTCGGATGCTGCGTTGGGCTGTGCCGCATTGCTGCCCAGCGACCAGACCGGCGCGGATTCGGCGTTCGGCTTGGCCGCAAGCGGTTCATGGGTTTCGTCCGGCACGATCACATCGTTGTCCCGCACGCTCGCGTCGACAGGAACACCTTCGAGATCGTTCGCATAGGCTTGCTGCTGGCCTTCGTCACGCCGGCCCCGGCGGCCACGACGGCGGCGCCGGCGACGGCGCTGGCCTTCACCGTCCTGCGCAAACTCGCCATTCGCTTCGCCGGATGCTTCACCGCCGTCGGCAGCAGAGTCGCCGTTTGGCGCGGCTGTGTTCGGAATCGGCTCCTGCAGATTCTGGGAGCGATCACCGCGTTCGTTGCTGTTGCGATTGCGTCCGCGCCCACCGCGGCGGCGGCGACGGCGTCGTCCATCGGCGTCCTGCTGTTGCGCCTGATGTTCGCTGGAAGCTTCGGGAGCGGCGGCATCTTCCGCCAGCTCTTCTTCCTCTTCCTCGATCTCTTCTTCTTCCTCGACTTCTTCCTCTTCGATCTCCTCGGACAGATCGGTGGGCGTCGCGAGGCCGGCTTCGATCGAGACGGAGGCACGATGCGGGCGATCTTCGGGCGAGCGCTGCGCCAGGCGGACGATCTCGAATGTGCCTGTCATGACCTCGGAGTCGGGATCGAACGCCACCGACATCGCGTATTCGTTCTCGATGCGCGCGAGTTCCTGGCGCTTCTTGTTCAACATGAAGATCGCCACATCCGGCGTCACCTTCACGCTGATGGCGGCGGAGCGGCCGCGCTGACCTTCTTCCTCGATGCCGCGCAGCACGCGCAGCGCGGTGGATTCCACAGAACGCACGATGCCCTGGCCGCCGCAATGCGGGCAGGTGACGGTCGATCCTGCGACGACACCGGCACGCAGGCGCTGGCGTGACATTTCAAGCAGGCCGAACTGGCTGATCTTGCCGATCTGCACGCGCGCGCGGTCGTTCTTCACGGCGTCGCGCAAGCGCTTCTCGACATGGCGGTCGTTGCGGCCGTCTTCCATGTCGATGAAGTCGATCACGATAAGGCCCGCAAGATCGCGCAGGCGAAGCTGGCGGCCGATTTCGGTTGCGGCTTCGAGATTAGTCTTGTGCGCCGTCTCTTCGATGGAATGCTCGCGCGTGGCGCGGCCGGAGTTCACGTCGATGGCGACGAGCGCTTCGGTCTGGTTGATGACGATGTAGCCGCCGGACTTCAGCGTGACGGTCGGCTGGAACATCGCATCGAGCTGTGCCTCGATGTGCTGGCTCTGGAAGAGAGGCGTGGTGTCGCGATATTGTTTCACGTTCTTCGCATGGCTCGGCATGAGCATGCGCATGAAGTCTTTCGCGTTCTTGTA
>JBQCJO010000436.1:0-5910 GCA_051952735.1 Rhizomicrobium sp. | reverse complement strand
CCCATCGGTTGAAGATCCAGTTCGCGCAGCTTGTCTTCCGCCACCACGATGCACGCAGCCGCTGCGTCGTTCTGCTGACTGGCATTGCCCGCCGTCACCACGCCGCCTTTCTCGATGGCGCGCAGTTTGGACAATGTTTCGGGCGACGCATCGGCGCGGATGCCTTCGTCATGCTTGAAGACGACCGGCTCGCCTTTCTTCTGCGGCACACTCACCGGCACCAGCTCGTTGTCGAACTTGCCTGCAGCCCATGCGGCAGCGGCGCGTTGATGGCTCGCGGCGGCATATTCATCGCAAGCCTCGCGAGAGATGTCGTAATCCTTGGCGAGATTTTCCGCCGTCTCGATCATGCCGCTGATGACGCCGAAGCGTGCAATCGGCTGGCTCATCACGCGCCCGCGCGTCAGGCGGTCATGCATCACGGTCGATCCGCTGCGCGCGCCGTTGCGCATGTCGAGCGTGTAGTATTCGGCGTTGCTCATGCTCTCCACGCCGCCCGCGATCACCACGTCGGCCGCGCCCGTCTGCACCATCATCGCCGCGTCGATCACCGATTGCAGGCCCGAGCCGCAGCGGCGGTCGAGCTGATAGCCCGGCACCTTGATGGGAAAGTCGGCGGCGAGGGCAGACCAGCGCGCAATGCACGGTGCTTCGCCGTTGCCGTAACCTTGCGCGAAAATCACGTCGTCCACGCGCTCCGGATCGAGCTTCGTGCGCTCCACCAGCGCGCGCAGGATCACCGCGCCCAGATCGCCCGCGGTGATGGACGACAGGGCGCCCTGGAATTTTCCGACGGCGGTTCGAAGCGGGGAAACAATGGCGGCGCGGCGCATGGCGGTTTTCCTGAATTTTCCGGGCGCACCATACCCCCGCGCGTCGCGGCAGGTTCAACGGGATTTTCTCGAAAAATAATCCTATTTCGGTCTTGACAGTCCTACATCATGTTCTCTATATGTTCTCGCGTATCTGCCAGGGCCTTTGAAGATGTAGCGACGCCGCAAGGACAGACAGGTAAGGGGCCAAGCCTTGTGTGGACCCCGCGTGAAGACCATCCGGAGCCGGACACTCAGAGACCGGACGATGGATCGGATCCTTCACATGCAAACCGGGGAGGTTGAAGCGAAAGCGCTTTGTGGTGTCGGCCTGAAAGAAGGCCTTCGGCGGGCCTGCTGTGTAGCGAGAACACTGGGAGGCTTTCGCGTCGATATCCGCGGAAGCCTTTCTTTTATGGAGCCTTCGCGCCGCGCCATGCTAAGACCCGTTCCGCGCGCGGGCGTAGTTCAATGGTAGAACGGAAGCTTCCCAAGCTTCATACGAGGGTTCGATTCCCTTCGCCCGCTCCAGCCTTCGCTCGCGGGGCGAGAGAAGGCGCATCCTCCGAAGCCTTGGCGAAGGAGGACCGGTTGCCGCGAGCTACGGCTCGGCAAGCCAGCCTTCGCTTCCGGCTGTTTCGGCAGCGCAAACGCGCAACGCCCGCTGCGGTTCCAAATTTCAAACCGATGAAGCCGCAACCCCTTTCAAGCGTTTACGCCCTGATGCCATCGGGGTTTAGGCTTTGGATCGCAGGCACACCGAACAGGGTTATGCCACCGCGCCTTCGTTTGCGCAGACGCACTATCAGCGCGCGCGGGAGCGCCTTCGTGCCGCCCGCGGCATGCATCGCTGGTCGATCGGCGAAGGCGTGCGGTGGGCGGTCACCATCGTGCTGGCGCTCATTGTTGCCGCCATCATCGCCATCAGCTTCCTGAACTGGAATTCGCTGCGCGGCCCCATCGCGCGTTACGTCTCCTGGAAGATCGGCCGTCCGGTTCACATCAACGGCGACCTGAAGGTTCATCTCTGGTCGTTCACGCCGCGCGTTTCCGTCGATGGTTTGGTGATCGGCAATCCATCCTGGGTGAAGACACCGCAGATGGCGGACGCGCAGAACCTCACCTTCAAGATCCGGATACTGCCCTACCTGTTCGGCGGCCGCGCCTATCTCCCGCTGCTCTCCATCGATCATCCCAATTTGCTCGTCATCCGCCAGGCGGATGGGACGTCCAACTGGGATTTCAACAATGGCGAAGACACCGGCGAAGGCATGAAGATTCCGCCGATCCAGCATTTCGCCGTTCGCAACGGGCACATCGAAATCCACGACCTGAAGCGCAAGATAACCTTCGTCGGCGAGATCAATTCCCGCGAGAACACCGGTCGCGGCGCTGCCTTCACGCTCGACGGCGATGGCCTGCTGAACAATCGCAAGTTCAGCGCGATCGTGCGCGGCGGCCCGCTCATCAATGTCGATCTCAGCAAGCCCTATGACTTTTACGGCGACATCCATGCCGGCGCCACGCATGTCGTGGCGCGCGGCTCGATCAAGCATCCCTTCGATCTGGGCGGCATCGAAGCGACACTGACGCTGTCCGGTCCGAACCTGAACCAGCTTTACGATCTGACGGGCCTCACCTTACCCGGCACGCCGCCTTACCGGCTGACCGGCCATCTCATCCGCGATGAAGCGGTCTACACGTTCCAGAATATAGACGGCACGGTGGGGCAGTCCGATCTTCACGGCGATCTCAAAGTCGATGCGTCCGGCGACATCCCGTTCCTGTCCGGTGCGATCTCTTCGAAGGTCTTGGACTTCGCCGATCTGGGGCCGGTTGTCGGCGCGCCGCCGCCGGCAAAAGAACGCGCGCAAGCCCTGGCCGCAGGCGCAACGGCGGCGGAAGTCGCGCCGATGAAACATCTGCTGCCCGACGCGCCGCTACAGGTGGATCGCCTGCGCCAGATGAACGCCGACGTCACATACAGCGCGGAAACCGTGCGCTCGCAGGATTTCCCGCTGCGCCATGCTTCCACGCATGTGAAACTGCAGAACGGCATTCTGACGCTCGATCCGCTGTCCTTCAGCTTTGCGCAAGGCAAGCTGGCAGGCCGTGCGCAGATTGACGCGAGCCGCAGCATTCCCGTCACGAACATCGATGCACGCCTGAGCGATATCCGTCTCGAGCAATTTGTTTCCAGCAAACCGCCGGCCGTCGAGGGTCTGCTCGTCGCGCGGGCGAAGCTGAGCGGGTCTGGCAATTCCATTCAGAAAGCCGCCAACAATGCGAGCGGGACATTCACGACCATCATCCCGTCCGGGAAGATACGCGCGGCGTTTGCCGAGCTGACCGGTATCAACGTGCTGAATGGCTTGGGCCTGCTTTTATCCGGCGACAAGAGCGATACCGGCGTGCGCTGTGCTGTGGCCGATTTCAGCGTGAACCGGGGCGTCATGACCGCGCGGAATTTTGTCTTCGATACCGATCCGGTGCTGGTGACCGGCAAAGGCGCGATCGCGCTGGATGGCGAAAACATGAATCTGGAGCTTCAAGGGCATCCCAAAAAATTCCGCCTCCTGCATCTTCGCGCGCCGATCACGATTACGGGCTCGGTGAACAACCCTCAGATCGGCGTGGCGGCCGGCCAGGCGATCCCGCAAGGCGGACTCGCCGTGGCGCTTGGTTTTCTTTCGCCGCTGGCCGCAATCCTACCCTTTGTGGATCCCGGCCTAGCCAAAGACGCGAACTGCACCGGCCTGATCGCCACCGGCAAACAGCACGGCGCGCCTGTCACCAAGAAGGTGAAGGCTGAGGCCACGCACGACTAGTGGTAGCCGTCCCGCGGCTGTCGGCCTGTAACACTAGTATGAAGTTGCCCGTAGTGTGCCCATAGCTGGCTTTCAAGGCTCAGACCCATGCCCAAATCGCATGCCCGTGGGCCTTTGCAGCGCAGCATTCCAACTATTGTGGACAGCCACCCAGCCCCCATTTCCCGCGTGTGGCTGACTAACGAGTGGTTACCCCCTTCCACCACGGTCAGCTGCGAATGGAGAGGCAAATGACGAAGTTCAATTCCGACGGCGAGGTGTTCGGCTCGAAAGTGCTCACTTTGGCCATCATCGCTGTGTCGGCCTTTATCCTGGCCGGCACGGTTTATTCCCCGAGCGTGCAGGACCAGAAGGCGTCTGTGCAGACGCAACAGATCGTCGACACGGTCCATACGACGGCAAACAGAGTTTCCGGTTGATGCCGCAGTCCGCGCCGGAGCAGGTTTTCGCGTGATTCCGGGGTCTTAACCCCTCGATCCCAAGTGACGTGGAGCCCCTCCGGCGTTATACTTTGTGCGTTGCATGGGCATGCCGGTTGGTCGCCCTGTGTACGGGCGCCCCAATCCGGTGGGAGGATTGGAATGGAAGAACCGCTTCACGCTTCAAAAGACGTCGATGGTGACGAGACGATGCCGCGCATTGTGGCTGCCGTCGCAGGCATTGCGTTGCTTGTGATTGTTGCCGGTGGATTGATGTATTCCGGTATCTGGTCGCCTTCGAACCCGACGGCCACCACAGCGACGATGGCCAAACACTGAGCGGGCACTAGCTCGCTTCAGTTTCGCTTAGACCCACGTCGTGGCCCCAAAGGCGCTCGACGTGGGCGAGCACTTGTTCTTTCGTTTTCCCGTTCAAGGGAACGCCCCGGTGCATTTTGTGCTCCAGCGTCAGGCGGCGGTTGCCCTTCAAGTCGGCTGACTTCACCTGGATGTTGGGCTCGTTGAGGCTCACGTCGTATTGGCGGGCAAGAAGCTGCCGCACCTTGCGAAATCCTGTCTCGTTGTGAATTGCGCTGACGCGATAGGCGCTCTCCTCCGAATTGTCGAATAACGCGAACAGACGGAAGTCCCGCATGAGTTTGGGCGACAGGAACTGTTCAATGAAGCTTTCGTCGCGGTAGTTGGTCCACGCATCTTTGAGCGTGCCCACCCAGTCGCCGGAGCCGGCGAATTGCGGAAACCAGTCGCGGTCTTCGTCTGTCGGTTCCTCGCAGATGCGCTTGATATCCGACATCATCCCAAAGCCGAGGGCGTAGGGATTGATGCCGTAATAGCGCCGATCGTCGAATTCCGGTTGAAAGACCACCGATGTGTGGCTGTGCAAGAACTCCAGAAGCGAGCCTTCGCCGATCTGCCCGCGATCATAGAGGATGTTCATGATCGAATGATGCACGAAGCTGGCGCACCCTTCGTTCATCACTTTGGTCTGCTTTTGCGGATAGAAATATTGCGCGAGATTTCGCACGATGCGCAGCGTTTCGCGCTGCCAGGCCTTCAACACCGGCGAATGCTTCTCGAGGAAATACAGGATGTTTTCCTCGGGCAACTTCATGTCGCCGCCATACTCATCCTCGAGGTCGAGGGTGGGCGCCGTATGCGGCGGCTCGACACCGGCGGGAAGTGTGCGCCACAATTCGTTGTAAGACTGTTCTTCATATTGCGCGCGGGCACGCATCTTTTCGAGGACGCGCTCCTTGGATGGCCGCGGGGGGCGGCGGTAGCGGAATACGCCTTGATCCATCAGCGCATGCGCGCTGTCCAAGATGGCTTCCACTTCGTCGCGGCCATATTTCTCTTCGCAGGCCGCAACGTATTTCTTGGCGAAGGCGAGATAATCGAGAATGCCCTCTGCGTTGGTCCACTGGCGGAAGAGGTAGTTGTTCTTGAAGAAGTGATTATGTCCGAAAGCGGCGTGCGCCATCACCAGCGCCTGCATGGTCATCGTATTCTCTTCCAGCAGGTAGGAGATGCAGGGGCTGGAATTGATGACGACTTCATAGGCGAGAGCGGAATATCCGGCGCGATACATGGCTTCTTCGCGCGCAAACATTTTCCCGAACGACCAATGATTGTACATCAGGGGCATTGCCAACGACGAATACGCGTCAAGCATCTGCTCTGACGAGATCACCTCGATCTGGTTTGGATAAACTTCGAGTTTAAGATCATTCAGCGCGATTTCTTCGATCGCCTTATAGGTTCGATCAAGCGTGGTGAAGTTCCACTCGGATTCGGAGAAGAGGAGGTTGCTCATGCTGCCTCCGTCTTTTT
>JBQCJO010000435.1:0-2790 GCA_051952735.1 Rhizomicrobium sp. | reverse complement strand
GATAAGCTTCAGCCCATCGTCCGCCGTGCCGATGAGCGTGGCCGGTGCGTTCTCAAATGTCACTTCCGAGGCGTGCAGGCCGTCGATGGTCGGATAGTCGCGCGTGGCGACGCCCTTGGCTTTCTTGTCCACGATGAAGACGCTCACGCCCTTGGCGTAGCGCTGCCCGCCCGCGGTGCGCGCGGTGACGATCAGCGCATCCGCCCATGGCGCACCCAGCACAACGGCTTTCTGGCCGCTGATGGTGTAGCCATCGCCATTCTTCTTCGCGGTGGTGGTGAGGTCCGCGAAATTGTAGCGGCCCTGCGCTTCGGCGAACGCAAACGCGATGATGGTTTCGCCCGCTGCGATCTTGTTCAGCCATTCTTCTTTCTGGGCGTTGCTGCCGCCGTGATTGAAGAACCCGCCGCCGACAACAACGGTCGAGACATAGGGCTCAACCACCAGCGCCTTGCCGAACTCTTCCATCACGACCATGACGTCCACCGGGCCGCCGCCAAGGCCGCCATAGGCTTCCGGCAACGGCGCTGCCATCAGGCCAAGTTCGGCGAACTGCTTCCAGTCCTTGCCGCTGTAGCCCGGCTCGCTGCGCGAGGTCTTCTTGAAATGTTCGAACGTGTAATTGTCGGCCAGATATTTCTGAACCGAATTGCGCAGGAGCGTCTGCTCCTCGGTGAACGAGAAATCCATTTATAGCCCCAGTACTGCTTTAGCGATGATGCCGCGCTGGATTTCGTTCGAACCGCCGAAAATCGAAACCTTGCGCATGTTGAAATAATTGCCGGCCGCAGCCTCCGCGTAATCGGGGCCCGGCACATATTCGTTCTCGCCGAAGAAGCGGTCATACGGATAGGCGTAGTAGCCCACCGCTTCGACTACCAGTTCGGTGAGGCGCTGCTGGATCTCTGTGCCCTTGATCTTGAGGATCGAGCTTTCCGGTCCCGCCATCTGGCCTTTGGACTCCTGCGCCAGCGTGCGCAGCTCGGTGTATTCCAGCGCCGCCAGCTCGACTTCCGTCTCCGCAATCTTGCGCGAGAACTCGTCCGTGGAGATCAGCGGCTTGCCGTCGATGGTTTCGGCGCGGGCGATATCCTTCAGGCGTTCAATCGCCTTCTTGGAACGCGCCACACCGGCGATGCCGGAGCGTTCGTTGACGAGCAGGAACTTGGCGTAAGTCCAGCCCTTGTTCTCTTCGCCGACGCGGTTCTCGACCGGCACTTTCACATTGTCGAAGAAGACCTCGTTCACCTCATGCGCGCCGTCCAGCACGATGATCGGCTTCACGGTGATGCCCGGCGTCTTCATGTCGATCAGAAGGAAGGTGATGCCTTCCTGCTGCTTGACGTTTGGATCGGTGCGGACGAGGCAGAAGATCCAGTCCGCGAACTGCGCCAGCGTGGTCCAGGTCTTCTGGCCGTTGACGATGTAATGGTCGCCTTCGCGCACCGCTTTGGTTTTCAGCGAGGCAAGGTCCGAACCGGCGCCCGGCTCCGAATAACCCTGACACCACCAATCCTCGCCGGAGAGGATGCGCGGCAGGAATTTCTTTTTCTGCTCTTCATTGCCGTAGGTGAAGATCACCGGACCGACCATGGCGAGGCCGAAGGGCAGCAGCGCGGGCGCTTCCATGCGCGCGGATTCTTCATTGTAGATGTAACGCTGGGTCACGTTCCAGCCGGTGCCGCCATATTGCGTCGGCCAATGCGGCGCAGCCCAACCCTTCTTCGCCAGAATGCGATGCCAACCGAGGAAGTCCTCCTTGGTCTCGAATTCGCGGCGCGAGGTCTTGCCCAGCTTGGGCAGATTCTCGGCAAGAAAATCCTGCACTTCCTTGCGGAATTTCTCTTCTTCTGGCGTGAACGTGACGTCCATGACGGTAACCCCGACAAATTGTCAGGCCGCATCATAGGGGCGCTCGCGGTGGGAGCAAGCGGGTGCGCTATTTCGCGTCGTGGAAGATAATTCCAAGCGTGTGGCGATGGCCTGAGCGCAGGCGGCTGACGCCATGGCGCATCTTCACGCGGTAGATGCCCTTCGTTCCCTGCACCGGCCGCTCGTTCACCGCGAACACCACCGCATCGCCCTGCCGTAACGGAACGACCTCCGCGCGGGATTGCATGCGCGGACGCTGCTCGGTGAGGACAAACTCGCCGCCTTCGAAATCGCGATCCGGCTCGGACAGCAGGAATGCCACCTGCAGCGGGAAGACATGCTCGCCATAGAGATCCTGATGCAGGCAGTTGTAGTCGCCGGCCCCATAGCGCAGCAGCAGCGGCGTCGGTCGCGTCTGCCCCGCATCGTGGCAGCGCTTGAGGAAAGCGGCGTGGGTTGGCGGATAGCGCAGATCGCTTTTGAGCTTCTCCATCCACGCATTGGCGATCCTAGCCAGTGGCGGATACAGCGTGGCGCGTAATTCCTTCACCAGAGGCGGGAGCGGATAGCTGAGATATTTATACTCACCCTTTCCAAAACCGTGCCGTGCCATCACCACGCGGCTGCGAAAATGGGAATCGTCGTCGTAGAGCTTGATGAGCGACTTGCATTGCGTCGTGGTTAGCGCGTTCGGCAACACGGCGAATCCAAATATGGCCAGATCGCTTTCGATCTCTGACCAATCGGTATTCGATCTATTTTCCATCACACCAACCGTTGTCATCGCCCGGCTTGTCCGGGCGACCCAATTTCCTTTTCAAAAGAAATGGGTTGCCCGGACAAGCCGGGCAATGACAGCAGGTGGGATAAGGACACCATCTGTTTCTTGCGCAAAAGAAAACGGAGCACCGGATTTCT
>JBQCJO010000434.1:0-3332 GCA_051952735.1 Rhizomicrobium sp. | reverse complement strand
AGCGCTGGACGCGGCCAGCGGAAAGCAGCTTTGGAAGGTCGATCTCGGCGTGCCGATCGTGAACGCGCCGACTGCCAATGGCGGCCGCGTTTTCGTGTCCAGCCAGGACAATCATTTCTATGCGCTCGCGCAGACCGATGGGCGCAAGCTGTGGGATCATCAAGGCATCAGCGAAAGCGCCGGCATTCTGGAAAGCACCAGCGCCGCCGTCGCCGGCGAATATGTCGTCGCGCCCTACAGCTCGGGCGAGCTGTTCGCGATCCGCGTCACCAATGGGCGCGTCGCCTGGAGCGACATGCTCACTCGCACCGGCACCACCACGGCGCTCTCCGAACTCGATGACATCGCGGGTCGTCCGGTGATCGATCGCGACATGGTCTTCGCCATCAGCCATTCCGGTTTGATGGTCGCGATCAACCTGAACAGCGGCGAACGCGTTTGGACGCGCGACATTGGCGGCATTCAGACGCCCTGGGCCGCGGGTGATTTTGTCTATGTGCTGACGACGGATTCGGAACTTCTGTGTCTTTCGCGCAAGGACGGCAAGGTGAAGTGGATGCACCAGCTTCCGCGCTGGGAAGACCCGGATGACCGCGACAATCCCATCGTATGGGCAGGTCCGGTGCTGGTTTCGAACCGTTTGATTGTCGTCTCATCCAACGGCTACGCGGAGTCGCTCTCGCCCTACACCGGCGAACTGAAAGGCCGTGTGGAGATTCCGGATGGCGCCTATATCTCGCCAGTGGTTGCGAACGGCACGTTGTATCTGCTGACCAACAGTGCTCAGCTTATTGCGCTGCGGTAAGGCGGTCATGAAATGCCGCTTACGATTGCCATCGTCGGGCGCCCCAATGTGGGCAAGTCCACGCTCTTCAACCGGCTAGCCGGCAAGAAGCTCGCCATCGTTCACGACACGCCCGGCGTCACGCGCGACCGGCACGAAGTGCGCACCGAGCTGGGCGGCGTTCCCGTACGCCTGATCGACACCGCCGGTTTTGAAGAAGGCGAAGCCGGAAGTCTCAGCCATCGCATGACCGAACAGACGCGCACCGCCATCGCCGATGCGGATGTCTGCCTCTTCGTGGTCGATGTGCGCGCGGGCGTGACGGCGGGCGACGAGATCATCGCGGCGGCGCTGCGCCGCGCAGGAAAGCCGGTGGTTCTCGCCTCGAACAAGAGCGAAGCGCGCGAACGGCCGAACGAAGCCGATGCCTATGCGCTCGGCGTCGGCGACCCCATCCCGGTCTCAGCGGAACACGCACTGGGCATCGGTGAACTGGTTGACGCGCTCGTTCAATACGCGCCTGAAGATACCGAGATCGTTGAATCAGACGCCGAAGAGCACGGCCCGCTCAAGCTCGCCATCGTCGGGCGGCCGAATGTCGGCAAGTCGAGCCTGTTCAACCGGCTGCTGGGTAAAGAGCGGGCGCTGACGAGTCCCGAAGCGGGCACCACGCGCGATGCGGTCATCGCGAAGTGGAAAGCGGGCGACCGCGATATCCTGCTGCACGACACGGCGGGTTTGCGAAAGAAAGCGCGTGTTGCGGGGCACACGCTGGAAGAGCTTTCCGTGGACAGCACGCTGGAAGCCATCCGTTTCGCCGAATGCGTCGTCATCGTGATCGACGCCACCATGCCGTTCGAGAAGCAGGATCTCACCATCGCCGATCTCATCGCCCGCGAAGGCCGGGCTGCTGTGTTCGCGGTCAACAAATGGGACCTGGTGGAAAATCGCGGCGGCAAGATTTCGGAGCTGCGCGAGAAGCTGGATCGCCTTCTGCCGCAGGTTTGGGGTGCGCCGTTGATCGCAGTCTCCGCACGCACCGGTGAAGGGCTGGACCGATTGCTCCCCGCCATCGAAGAAGCCGATCGCGCATGGAACCTGCGCATCAGCACGGCGAAGCTGAACCGCTTTCTGGAAGATGCGCTGCAACGCCATCCGCCGCCGGCGATCAGCGGCCGCCGCGTGCGCGTGCGCTATATGACTCAGGTGAAGGCACGACCGCCGACCTTTGCGCTGTTCGGCAACCAGCTCGACGCGTTGCCCGAGCACTATCTGCGCTATCTGACGAATGAGCTGCGCGAGGCTTTCGATCTCAAAGGCATACCGATGCGCTTTGCGCTCAGGACGTCGAAGAACCCGTTTGCCGATAATCAATGAGCGTGCCGGTCTTCGTGTAGGACGGCGACAGCATCTCCACGATCAGCGGCGCCACCACTTCTGGCGGCTGCAGCGATTGCGGGTCTTCGCCGGGCATGGCGCGCGCCCGCATCTTCGTGCGCAACGGGCCGGGGCTGAACAGGTTCACCTTGATGTTGGTGCCTTCGCACTCCGCCGCATATGTCAGCACCAGCGACTCCAGCGCCGCTTTCGTCACCGCATAGGAACCCCAGAACGGCGTGTGCTTGCGCGCCGCGCCCGTGGTCACGAAGAGCGTCCTGCCCGCTTCGGATTTGCGCAGCAGCGGATCGAGCGAACGGATCAGCCGCCAGTTCGTCGTGACGTTCAGGTCCAGCGCTTCCTGCCACATCTTCGGCGCCAGATGCGTGAGCGGGCTGAGTTCTCCCAGCGCGCCGGCATTACCGAACAATCCATCCAGCCGCCCCCAGCGCTCATGGATAGAGGCACCGAGCTGGTCGATGCCGTCGAAATTGCGCAGGTCCATCGGAACGAGTGTCGCGCCGTCGCCGCCGTCCTTCTTGATCTCGTCGTCGAGTTCTTCGAGGCCGCCCACAGTGCGCGCCACGGCAATCACATGCGCGCCCGTCTTCGCGATCGCGCGCGCAGCGGCGCGGCCGATCCCGCGCGAAGCGCCGGTCACAAGAACGATGCGTTGGGTCACGCGACTTCGGCCAGCAGCGAAAGCTGTCCGTCCTTGCGCCCGCCGGTCACGTCCGTGAGTTCGATGGGATAATTGCCGGAGAAGCAGGCGTCGCAGAACTGCGGCTTCTGAGCATTGCGCTTCTGCTCGCCCATCGCGCGATAAAGGCCGTCCATCGAGATGAACGCGAGGCTGTCGGCGTTGATGTATTGGCGCATCTCTTCGACATCCATGCGATGCGCCAGGAGATCTTCCTTGTTCGGCGTATCGACGCCGTAGAAGCAGGAATCCGTGGTCGGCGGGCTGGCGATGCGGAAATGCACTTCCGTCGCGCCCGCGTCGCGCACCATCTGCACGATCTTCTTCGACGTCGTGCCGCGCACGATGGAGTCATCGACGAGGATCACGCGCTTGCCCTGAAGCTTGGCGCGGTTGGGATTGTGCTTCAGGCGTACGCCCATGTGGCGCACCGCGTCCGTCGGCTCGATGAAGGTGCGGCCGACATAGTGG
>JBQCJO010000433.1:0-7803 GCA_051952735.1 Rhizomicrobium sp. | reverse complement strand
GCCATGTCGCGGAATGGAAGGTCGGGCCTTTGAACGAACCGACGCCTGCGATGTCCGGCAGCTTGGGCTGATTGAGCTGGCCCACCGCGCTGATCACCGCGTCGGCGACAAGCGTTTCTTCCTTGCCGGATGTGTCCTTGATCTTCACATGCCACTTCGACGTCTTCTCGTCGAAGCGCGTTTCGAGCACCTGCGTCTCGAAGCGGATATTCTTGCGCAAACCGTATTTGTCCGCCGTGCGCTGGAAGTAGCCCAGCAACACGTCCTGCGTGGAATAGTGATAGGGCCAGTCGTGGTTCGGCTCGAAGCTGAACGAATACATGTGGTTCGGATTGTCCACGCGGCAGCCGGGATAGGTGTTCTCGAACCACGTCCCGCCGACATCGGCGTTCTTCTCGATGACATCGAACGCGATGCCCGCCTGCTTGAGACGGATGGCGGAGAGAATGCCGCTCATGCCCGCGCCGATCACGACGACGCGCATGCCTTTGCGCGCGGTCTGAAGTTTGGGGCTTTCCCAATGCGGATGCTTGGTGTCCTGCCCGGACATTCCAAGCTCTTCTTCCATGAAGGGCAGGTAGTGCTCGGGAATATCCACGCCCGCGATGAAGTTCATCATCTTGTGCAGCGTGTCGTTGGACGGTGCCGGCGGAAGCTTCTGGCCGTTCACCAGATAGGTCTCGATCGCTTCCTTCGCGCGCGCGCGAATTTTCGCCTGCGCCTCTTCGTTGTACCCGCCGAGCCGTCCTTCCGCGAAGAAGTCGTAAACCGGCCGCGGAAATTCATCCAGAATCGACGCATCGCCCGTCACATGCACCAGCGCCATCAGCAGAGCGGGCAGATGGGCCTGTTGCAGGCCCAGATCAAGCAATTCTTCGCGCGGCATGTTTCTGTTTTGGTTGGCGTTTCTCGCGCGATTGGAACGCCTTGCGGCAGGGCGCGTCAAGCAAACGAAAACGCCGGTCCCCGCGAGGAGACCGGCGCTTGCCGTAGCGTCGTTCCGGTATCTACCAGATCTTCACGCGATCCTTGGGCGCCAGATACAATTTCTCGCCCGGCTTCACGTCGAACGCGGGATACCACGCATCCACATTGCGCACGTTCAGCGCGCGATATTGCCCCGGCGCGTGCTCGTTGGTGAGAACCTGCCGGCGCAGCGCCGCCTCGCGCGTCTTCGTCCGCCACACCGTCGCATAGCCGAGGAAGAACTGCTGCTCGCCGGTGAAGCCGGCCTGCTTGGCCGCCGGCTTGCCGTGCAGCGACGCCACCCATGCATCATGCGATGCGTTGAGGCCGCCCAGATCGGCGATGTTCTCGCCCAGGGTCAGCTTGCCGTTCACCGCCAGATCGGGGAAAGGCTTATAGGTGTCGTATTGCTTGGCAAGCTGATCGCCCGCCGCGGTGAAATGCGCGAAGTCCTCTTTCGTCCACCAGTTGGTGAGCTCGCCATGCGGGCCGAATTCCGCGCCGGTGTTGTCGAAGCTGTGCGTGATCTCGTGGCCGATGGTCACGCCGATGGCGCCATAGTTCACGGCATCCGGCGCCTGCGGATCGAAGAAGGGCGGCTGCAGGATCGCGGCGGGAATGTTCACCGCGTTCTGCAGCGGCAGATTCACGGCGTTCACCGTCTGCGGCGTCATGCACCACTCGTCGCGATCCACCGTCTGGCCCAGACGGCCGATCCAGTAGTGATAATCGGCAAGTTGCGCGCGCCGGTGGTTGCCCGCCGCATCGTCGCGCTTCACCGTTACATCGGCATAGCCGCGCCATTTCTCCGGATAGCCGACGCCCACATAGAAGGCGTCCACTTTCTCTTTCGCTTTGGTGCGGGTGGCCGGGTTCATCCAGTCGAGCCGGTCGATGCGATGCTTCAGGGCTTCCTTGATGTTGGCGACCATTTCTTCGGCCTTGGCCTTGGCCGAAGCCGGGAAGTAGCGCTTCACATAGATCTGCGCGACCGCATCGCCGAGCGCCGCGTTGGTGGCGTTGACGGCGCGCTTCCAGCGGTCGGACTGCTGGGGCGTGCCGGACAGAGTGTGCGAATAGAAATTGAAGCTCTCATCCGCAAAAGGCTTGGCCAGGAACGGCGCGTTGTCGTCCACCAGATGGAAGGTGAGATAGTCCTTCCACACCGCGACCGGAACGCCGGCGGTCATCTTCGCCACCGCCGTTATCGTCGCCGGCTGCCAGACGATGAAGTTGTTCTGCTTGGACAAGCCTGCGGCGTCCAGATAGGCCGTCCAGTCGAAGCCCGGCGCCTTGGCCGCGAAATCCGCGCGCGTCCATGCGTTGTTCGCCTTCTGGATATCTTCCGAATCCACGCGGCTCTCGTGCAATGCCGCGATCTTCTTCTCCAGATCGAAAATCGCCTGCGCCTTCTTGTCGGAATCGGCCACGCCCGCCAATTTCAGCACCGTCGCGATATGCGCGATATATTTGGCGCGGATGTCGGCCATCTTGGCGTTGTCGGTCAGATAGTAGTCGCGATCCGGCAGGCCCAGGCCGCCCTGCATCACATAAGGCGTGTAGTGCGTGGGATCGTTGAAGCCCGGCGCGACCCAGATGCCCCATAGATGATCGGTGTGGATATTCGTGTTGTTGAGCGGATCGACGTCTATGCGCTGGCTGGCGCCGATCTCGCGCGCGACATCGGCCATCGTCTTCATCGCGGCGATCCGCGCCATCTCGTCCTTCAAAGGCGAGAGCCCCGCCTTGTCGATGGCGGCTTCATCCATGAAGGCGGCGTAGTAGTCGCCGACCTTGCGCGCTTCGCTGCCGTCCGGCGCCGTGCCGGCTTCTTCCATCAGGCCGCGGTTGCGCTTCTGCACGTCGACGGCGAGCGCCGTGAAAGACCCCCAAGCGGAGAGGTCGGCCGGAATTTGCGCGGACTTCATCCAGCCGCCATTGGCGTAGTCGTAGAAGTTGTCGCCGGGCTTGACGGCGGTATCCATGGCGGCGGTGTCGATGCCGTGAACGGCGTCGGCGGCGTGCGCGCAGATGGCCATCGCGGCCAGCGCGGCGGAGGCAAGAATGACGGAACGAAAACGCATGGGCTTCCCCTGATGAACCGGCGCGAAAACGCGCTCTTTTTGCGGGAAAGGTTCTAGCACGAGGCAGGGTCATGGCCAGCGATCACGCTTTCGCGAAGGCCATGAACGCGGTGCAACGATGGGAACTAGCCCGAAAACAAGCCAGCCAAAAACAAGCCAGCCAAAAACAAGAAGGGCCGCCGCGCATGCAAGCGGGCGACCCTTCCATTGTCAGTATGCGGTTCCCGTGAACCGCAGATGCGGTCAGGCCGCGTGGACCCCTCGAAGAACGAACGATCCAGTCGCGATCCTCACGGGCCGCAGGTCATGACAATGAGACACTGGATCACCTCCTTTCGAAATTCGTTGCGACTCGAATATAGGGCAACGGGGCGGTTTTGATAAGAGCTTGCTGAACCGCTTTTTCATTGCGGTCGCTGCCGCGCCGGGCGAGCGTGTCTCGCAGCGAGGATGAGCGGTTCATGGACGCGCCCAAAACACTTTCCACCCGCGTCGTGATCGCCGGCGGCGGCCCGGCTGGCATGGTCTGCGCCTTCCTGCTCGCGCGCGCGGGCATCGACGTGATCGTGCTGGAGAAGCACAAGGATTTCTTCCGCGATTTTCGCGGCGACACCGTTCATCCCTCCACCTTACGCGCGATCCACGATCTCGGTCTGCTGGAGGACTTCCGCAAAATCCCGCATCAGGAGCTGAAGGACGTTGCGGTCGAGATCGAAGGCACGCAATACAAGGTCGGCGATTTTCGTCATCTGCCGGGGCCTGCGAAATTCATCGCGCTGATGCCGCAATGGGATTTCCTGAACTTCCTCGCCGGGAAAGCGAAGGCCTTTGCGCATTTCCGTTTGATGATGGAAGCGAAAGCGGTGGATCTCGTTGAAAGGGAAGGGCGCGTCACCGGTCTTGTCGCGGAAACCAAAGACGGCGCGCTGCGCATCGAGGCCGATCTCGTCATCGGCGCGGATGGGCGCCATTCCACCATCCGCGACAAGGCCGGGTTCACGCCGCAGGATTTCGGCGCGCCCATCGACGTGATCTGGCTCAAGCTTGCGCGCAAGCCAGGCGATCCGGAAGCGGTGCTGGGCCGCGTGTCGGCGGGGCTTCTCTTCGTGATGATCGACCGCGGCGATTACTGGCAATGCGCCTTCGTGGTCCCCAAAGGCGGGTTCGACAAGATCAGGCAGGAGGGCATCGCCGCGTTTCACGCACGGCTCAAGAAAGCGGCCGGCTTCGCGGCGGATCGCATCGACGCCATTCGCGATTTCGACGACGTGTCGCTGCTCACCGTCACGGTGGATCGCTTGCCGCAATGGGCGAAGCCGGGATTGCTCTGCATCGGCGATTGCGCGCACGCCATGTCGCCGGTGGGCGGCGTCGGCATCAATCTGGCGGTGCAGGATGCGATCGCCACGGCGAACCTGTTGTGGAAGCCGCTTGCGAACGGAAAGCCCACGCTCGGCGATCTCCACCGCGTGCAGGCGCGGCGCGAATTTCCGGTTAGGATGACGCAAGCCGCGCAGGTCGCGATCCAGAGTCGCATCATCGCGCCGGCGCTGGAAAGCGCGGTCCCGCTCAAGCCGCCCTTCGTGCTGAAGCTGCTGCAATGGCTCCCGTTCCTGCGGGTGATTCCCGCTTATGCCGTGGGCGTCGGCGTCCGTCCCGAGCGCGTCCATTCCCCCGACCGCGCAAGGGCCTGATCGCGCTGACATTTCCAGCGTGTCGCATCTTCGCAACCGGAAAGGTGGATAATCGTTTACCTTGATCGCGCGGCGCGCTGTCGCCGCGTCCGTTGGGGGATTCGCGATGTCCATTTTCTCGAAAGTCTTTTTCGGCGCGTTGTTCGCCGTGTTGTTCAGCGGCGCCGCGCTCGCCTGCGATTATTGCGGCGGCGGCTATTATGGCGGCCAGCAAGTCTATTCCTGCAACGCCGGCCAATATGATTGCCGCTACGAGTCCAGTCTCTACATCCCGCGCGTCGGCGATTGCGGTTATGGCTGCCACGGATATTACGACCGCACCTGGGATGATGGCTGCGGCTGCTATCGCGCGCGCCATCGCGCCTACAATCGTGGCTTCCGGCACGGCTATCGCGTCGGCTTCCATGACGGCTACGAAACCGCGAGCTATGGCGACGAAGACGGCTTCTATGACGACGGCCACAAATGGCGCCGCTGGGAACGCTGGCACGATGGCGACGGCAAGTGGCGCGATGGCTGGCACGACGACAAGGGCGGCTGGCACGACCGCGAGCGGCACGACGACCATGGCGGCTGGCGCGACGGCGACCGCCGCGACGATCGCGACTGGCATGACGGCGATCGCCATGACGGCCATGACGGCGACGGGCATGATCGTCACGACGATGGCGACCATCACGACGATCACCACTGAAAATATTTTCGCCTGAACCACGCGCGCGGCTGCCTGCGCGCGTGGAGATTTTGCCGAAAGAAAAGCGGATTCAGACGCTTAGATCATTTTCCTCAATTCAGGATAATTTGCTTGACACCGTGACGGTACCCCCGTACACTTTTGCCAACTCTCGAACTGCGCCCGAAGCCCAGCCGTCGCTGAAAAGCGGCGGTTTTGTTGTGTTTGCGCACAGCTTGTCATCCCCGGCGAGCGCCGCGAAGCGGCGTGAGGGAAGGGGACCCAGGTGCTTCAACAATCGTGGTGTGGAAAGTGAAGCGCGAGCTTCATCTGCTGGATCGCGCTTTGTGTTTGCCACCTGGGTCCCCTTCCCTCGGCGCCGCGCGCCTCGCCGGGGATGACAGGGTTTGTTTTGGAGAAAACGGAGAACAGCAAAATGCACAAACAACTCTAGCTCTGCTCTCACCCTGACCGCGCGGGCGTCAAAGGCGGAGGGAGGGGGCGGTACCCCCATCAATTCGCAATTCAACTACCAGCCGTTGATCTGCGCACTCCACATCTTGTGAAACGCGCAAAGCGGAATCCAAAAATCGACATTCAATTCGCGCAAAAAACAAACGGCGCGCGAAGCCTGTCCGCGCGCCGTTGCAAAATCGCGATTTGGGAAAATCACATCTGCATCGTCCAGCCTTCGACGCCCATTGACGCCTGGCGGATCGCTTCCGACAGCGTGGGGTGCGGATGGCTGGTGCGGGCGATGTCTTCGCTGGATGCGGCGAACTCGATGGCGAGCGCGCATTCGGTAATCATCTCGCCGGCGTTCGCGCCCAGGATGTGCGCGCCGAGCACGCGATCCGTCTTCGCATCGGCGATGATCTTCGCAAAACCATCCGTCGCCGCGATGGTCTTGGCGCGCGCGTTCGCGGTGAACGGGAATTTGCCGACCTTATACGCAACGCCGGCGGCCTTCAGCTCTTCCTCGGTCTTGCCGACGCTTGCCACTTCCGGCGCGGTGTAAACCACCGCCGGGATGGCGTCGTAATTCACATGGCCGGATTTGCCCGCGATGTTCTCGATGCAGGCGACGGCCTCGTCTTCGGCCTTGTGCGCCAGCATCGCGCCTTCGCGCACGTCGCCGATGGCCCAGATGCCCGGAATGCTCGACTTGTAATGCGCATCGGTGACGACGCGCCCACGCCCGTCCAGCTTCACGCCAACAGAAATGAGACCAAGTGATTCCGTGTAAGCCTTGCGCCCGATGGAAACGAGGACGATGTCGGTCTCCAGCTTCGTCTGCTGTCCGCCCTGCGCGGGCTCCAGCGTCACCGACAAGCCGCTTGATGTCTTCTCCACGCCGACGACCTTGGTGGAAAGCTGAAACTTCATGCCCTGCTTGGTGAGGATGCGCTGGAAGTTCTTCCCGATCTCGCCATCCAGACCCGGCGTGATGCGGTCGAGGAATTCCACAACGGTGACTTCGCTGCCGAGACGCCGCCACACCGATCCGAGTTCAAGCCCGATGTAACCGCCACCAACAACCAGCAGCCGCTTGGGCACTTCCTTGAGCGAAAGAGCGCCGGTGGAAGAGACAATTGTTTCTTCGTCCACCGTCACGCCCGGCACCGTCATGATGTCCGAGCCGGATGCGATGACGATGTTCTTGGCGGTGATGGCGCGCGTGGAGCCCTCTTTCAGCTTCACGGTGATCTGGCCCGGCGCATCGATATGCGCTTCGCCCACGATGGCTTCGGACTTGGCCTTCTTGAGCAGAAATTCCACGCCGCGTGTCAGCTCGCCCACGACTTTCGTCTTGTGCGCCATCATGCCCGGCAGATCGAGTTCGACCGTGGCCTTGATGCCGAGCTTTGCGAAATCGTGCTGCGCTTCGTCATAGAGATGGCTGGCATGCAGCAGCGCCTTGGACGGGATTCAGCCAACATTCAGTCACGTTCCGCCGAACTCACCGCGCTTGTCGATGCAGGCGGAGGTGAGGCCCAACTGGCCCGCACGAATGGCAGCGTTGTAGCCACCGGGACCGCCGCCGATAACGACGACGTCGAATGAATCAGCCATGAAATGCGCTCCTGTAAAATCACCTCCCCCTTGTGGGGAGGTCGGAGAGCGAAGCGATCCGGGTGGGGGGTAGGTGGTGGGATTGGTCCCCCCACCCGAAAATCCGTTTCGCTTCGCTTACGAATTTTCGACCTCCCCACAAGGGGGAGGTGATTGGGTTTCTTACACGTCCAGCAACAGGCGTTCGGGATCTTCGATATTTTCCTTCACGCGCACGAGGAAGGTGACGGCTTCGCGGCCATCGACCAGGCGGTGGTCGTAGGAGAGCGCCAGATACATCATCGGGCGGATTTCCACCTTGCCGTCGATGGCC
>JBQCJO010000432.1:0-7590 GCA_051952735.1 Rhizomicrobium sp. | reverse complement strand
CTTCGATTGGACTTAGGTCCAATGACTCGCACACCGACAAAACCGTCACATCGAATTCGCCGGTTCGCGCCAGCGATCGAAGATTGCCGGGTCTTGTGCATGCAGGGACCGGCTCAACGCCTCCATCGGGCCTTGTGACTCGGTGATGCCGCCCCCGGTGGCACGATCGATATCCAGGATGAGCAGCAGTGACAGGCAGAGCAGCAATAGAAGAAAAGCTGCAGCAAACCGCGCACGGCCAAGCCCGAGCACATAACCCAGAACACCGGCGGTTCCGACCAGATAGATCAATAGAACGCCAAACACCTCCGGGGGAACATGCGCCTGCCGCGCTGCGCGGCGGGAGGAATCCATATCGATCATGGCGTTCATCGAGTCCGCAAACGTGCTTGAAAAATCATATTGCTTGATGGAATCGAATGCGGCGGCGCTGGCCGCCCAGATATCGTTTAGCAGCCTGTCATCGTCCGCGACCTTCGCTCGTGCTTCGGCAGGTGGGAGCTTGGCGAGGGTGATGAGGTTGTCGGTATAGGCGATCAGCAGCTTGCTCAGGCGCGCGCGATGCGGCGCGCCCAGGAGTTGCGCCCGCAGATAAGCCGTGCCGATGGCGTTGGCGTCTTCCACCACCAGCGCCCGGCGTGTTTCGAACCGGTCGATCGCCAGTGAGAAGGTAAATCCCATAAGCAATGCGAGAAGGCCCAGCACTGCCGAGACGATATAACTTTCGTGGCTGCTGGAATCTTTATCACCGTCGGTTTCTGGCCGTGCCGCATGGCGGGCCCGCAACGATGCGCCAAAGATCGCGGCGGCAACCGTGCAAGCGAACAAAATCGCGCCGATCGCCAGAAGCGGCGCATCGCCTATCCATCCCAACAGAAAGTCGCGCATCGACGGATTGTCCGCCCAGCTTGCCGGCGCGGACATTGGACGAGAGGCCAATTGAGGCCCAACGCCGTCACGCCTTCTGTGCGAACTCCGAGTTCAGCAGGAGACGAGATATGCGCAAAATATCTATTGTGATTGCCGCAGCAGGCAGTCTCTGCATCGCGACAGCCACCGCGATGGCGGAAAGCAAGGCCGACCGATGCGCCTCTTACGCCCGCAACGCCATGGCGAATACGCCGACATCCACCGGTATCGTTCGCGGAGCAGCGCGCGGCACGGTCGTCGGTGCGATTGCCGGCAATGCGGGAACCGGCGCGGCCGTCGGAGCAGCGGTGGGCGGCACACGCCGCGCCATCCAGAAAAACCGCTCGTATGAATATTACTACGATCAGTGCATGAGCCGATAATCGGCTCTCTTATAGGAAGGCGGCACGCTTCGCGGCGTGCCGCCTTTATTATTCAGTCGTGACTCACTGCCGCCTGCATCTTCCCGATCGCATCGTCGATGGTGAAGCTGTTGGGGTGCTGAATCGGCGGGAAGTCCTTGAAGGTCTCCGCGAACTTCACCGCAACCATGTTGATTCCGAACACGATGTAATCGCGCCGCAAGAACCACTCGTAATATGTGTTCGAGGTCGTGTCCGCGAACTCATAAGGATCGGTGCGCAGATTGAAGAGCTTGGGGATGCGCAGCCGCGTGAACGGTTCGGCCCAGACCTGCAGCGTGCCTTGGCAGCGCTGCTCCATAAAAATGGCTTTCCAGTTGTCATAGCGCAGCGCCATGATGTCGCCGTCGTCGCTGATATAGACGAAGAGATTGCGCGGGCTCTTCTCTTCCTTGCCCGTCAGGTAGGGCAACAGGTTGAAGCCGTCGATGTGGTTCTTGTAGGTGCGCCCGACCGCCTGATAACCCTTCTTCGCTTTCTCCACGATATCGGGATCGCCGGCCATGGCCATGAAGGTGGGGAACCAGTCATGATGCTGGATGATCTCGTTGGAGATCGAGCCGGCTTTGATCTTGTTCGGCCAGCGGATCACCATCGGAATGCGGAACGCGCCTTCCCAGTTGGTGTCCTTCTCGCTGCGGAACGGCGTCATCGCGCCATCCGGCCAGGTGTTACGGTGCGGCCCGTTGTCGGTCGAATACATCACGAAAGTATCGTCCGCTACGCCCAGTTCATCGAGCAGGTCGAGCATCTGGCCGACATTCTTGTCGTGATCGATCATCGTGTCGTGATAGGGCGATTGCCAGCGGCCCGCCTGCCCTTTGCTCTCGGGTTTCGGGTGCGTGTAGAGATGCATGTGTGTGGTGTTCAGCCACACGAACCAAGGCTTGCCCGCCTTCTCCTGCCGCTTGATGAAGTCGGTGGCCGCAGCGACGAATTCGTCGTCGCAGGTCTCCATGCGCTTGCGGTTCAGCGGGCCGGTGTCTTCGATCGTCTGCTTGCCGACCTGGCCCCAGCGCGGCTCGTCCGTTGGATCGTCCTTGTCCGTCGCCCAGCTATGGATCACGCCGCGCGGGCCGAAGTTCTTTTTGTAATTCGGGAAATCCTTCTCCGGGAAGTAGTCGTACATCTCCGGTTCTTCCTCGGCGTTGAGATGATAGAGATTGCCGAAGAACTCGTCGAAACCGTGATTGGTGGGCAGCATGTGGTTGAGATCGCCCAGATGGTTCTTGCCGAACTGCCCGGTGGCATAACCCTGGTTCTTCAGCGCGCCGGCAACAGTGAGGATCTTCTCGTTCATCCCGATGGGCGCACCCGGAACGCCGACCTTGGAAAGGCCGGTGCGCAACACGCTCTGCCCGGTGATGAAGGAGGAACGTCCCGCCGTGCAACTCTGTTCACCGTAAGAGTCGGTGAACATCATGCCTTCTTTTGCGATGCGGTCGATGTTGGGCGTCTTGTAGCCCATCAGGCCGTGGGTATAGCAACTCAGGTTCGAGATGCCGATGTCGTCACCCCAGATGACGAGGATGTTGGGTTTCTTCTTTTGGTCGGGCATGATTGTCTCCAGAGAAATTGCGCGGCGCTCGCCACGCACACTCTAAAAACCGTATTCCCGCCGCTCGATTGGACTTAGGTCCAACGGGCGCCGTCACGCATCCGACGCATAGACCGTGTCCCAGTCGTTCTTCATGCTCACCACGCGGAAACCATAGTCATCCGCGCGGTCCAGCGCCTCCACGAGCGGGCTCAGGCGGAATTCGCGGTCATAAGCGACCTCCCGCGCCGCATCGTCGTGATGCAGCAGAAGCGCCATGCGCCTGCCAGGGCCGGAGAGCGTGTAGCGCATCATCGCCATGTCGCCATCGGAATTGCCGAACGCGAAAATCGGACGGCGGCCGATATGCAGGCCGATATTCTGCGCCTTCATTTCGCGGTCGTCGAAACTGCCCAGTTCCGCGAGTTTCATCAGGTCGCATTTCCCGTTCTGGGTCTCGAAACGCGTCTTCACGCTGCTGCCGATCACCTGCTCCGCGGGGATGCCATAGAACTCCTGCGCGAACACGCGCATGAAATCGACGCCGCCACCGGATACGATGAAGGTGCGGAACCCCATCGACCGCAGGAAGCGCAGCAACTCCAGCTGCGGCATGTACACCATGTCCGCGAAATGCCGTTTCGTGATGGGATGCGTGGCGCCGTCTATCCATTTTTTCGCGATCTTCGCGAAATCGTCCACTGTCACCCCGGCGTGTACGGCAAACGCGAATTCGAACACGCCCTGCTTGCCCATCGCATGGATGGCTTCCAGGTCGTGCTCCAGAAAGGCTTTGAACGGTTGACGCTCTTTCAACGATGGATCGGCCTCGGCCATGCGTTCCGCGCGCGCTTGCGCGAACAGCACCTGCGGCTGCATCGGCTGCTCGCACCATAATGTGCCGTCATTGTCGAATACGGCGATGCGTTCGGCCATTGGCAGGTAGTCGCCGCTGCTCTGCGTCGTCACCCGGCCCACGAAGTCCAGGATGGCGCGTTTGATGGGCCCGTTCTTCCAGGAAGGCAGCGGATCGTGCATGCGCTATGTCTGAAGAACATGCGACGCAGACGCGATTGGACCTTGGTCCAATCGCTTTGCCGAGAATCAGCCGCCGATCGGATCAACCGGGAAACAGGAACACCACAGCGAAACGCGCACCCCAACGCGCACCATCGGGCGCAGCGGTGGAAGCGTAATAGCGCGCGCCGAGCTGGAAGCTGACTGGCTGGCTTCCGAATTTGTAGATGTGGCTCACCATCAGGTTGAGCGGCACCGTCCAGTGATCGCGTTCCCAATCGTAAGTACTTTCGGAATTGAACGTGATGCCGGTCGTGTCGGGCCAGGTGTAGCCGATGAAGGGCTGCAGGAAGGTGTTGCTGATATTGGCGCGGTCGCGTTGGCCGCCATAAGACCAGATGTGATTGGCCAGCATGCCGTAGGTCCATCCATGGGCCTGCCTGAGAATGAGCCCGGTGGGGCCAGCACCCCATTTGCCGCTGCCGACGGTGCTGTCCGTGCCGGTGGGCCACAGGAATGCGGGACCGATGGCCCAGATGATTCCGCCCGGCGCCGGATTGGGGGAGAAGAAGAAACTCTGCGTCGTGTCGCCCAGGCCGAAATGATCGCCCTGCCCCGCAAACGTCTCCTGCTGGTCGATCACCGGCAGGATGGTGCGAACGATCAGATTCCAGTTCTCGCTCAATTGAAACGGGACGACAGGCTGGATGTTGAGCGTGATCCGGTCGCCATCCTTCGGGCCCGCGCAGCAATCATAGTTGAACTGGAATGGAACGCTAATGAGATTCGAAACCGGGTTGGACAGCTTGTCGGCGAGTTCGCTTTCGCTCTGACCTTGCGCACTGGCCGGTACCGCAACCAGAGCGCAAACACCGCAAACGAAAAACGAAGCAAGATAACGGCGCATGGCGTGTTTCCCAATGATCGTCGCCGATTTTCGCCATCACGCTTGGGGCGCGACATTGGACCAAGGTCTATTGCGCAGCGAGGGAGACGTGCGCGGGATAGATCGTGCGCCAGTCTCTCTTCATGTCCACGACCGTCCATCCCTTCGCGGTCGCTTCATCGAGCGCTTTGTCGAGCTTGCCGATCTTCGATTGCCGGTCATAGGCCCATTCGCGTTTGGCATCGGTGTGATGCACCAGCCCTTCGAACCGCGCGCCGCCGCCCGCCGCGGTCCATTCCAGCATCTGCTGATCGCCGTCCGAATTGCCGAACGCGAACACCGGCCGCCGGCCGATGAACTTGTTGATGCCGCTGGGCTTGCCGGGGCCATCATCGACGAATTCCACTTTGGCTTCGCGCACCAGTTCCGGCTTTCCGTCCGCGCCGATCTGGAACTTCGTCACGCCCGTGGTGCCGATCACCTGCTCCGGCGGTACGCCATAGACCGTCTGCGCGAAGGCCCGCATGAACTCCACGCCGCCGCCGGAAACGATGTAGGTCTTGAACCCGTTGGCGCGCAGGTAATCCATCAACTCCAGCATCGGTTGATAGACGAGATCGGTGTAAGGGCACTTGCAGCGCGGATGGCGCGCGCTTGCCAGCCAGTTGGTGACGGTTGCGGCAAACGCATCCGTCGTCATGCCGGTATGCGTCGCCATCATCAATGCGGCCAATCCCTTTTCACCGGAGGCCGCCAGCGCTTTCATGTCGCCGTCCAGCACAGCCTTGAAGGGCTGCTCCGCCCTCCATTCCGGATGCTGCGGCGCCAGCGCCTTCACCTGATCGAGCGCGAACTGGAACTGGAAATAGATCGGCTGCTCGGACCACAGCGTGCCGTCATTGTCGAACACCGCGATACGGTCGGCGGGATCGATATAGCCTTTGCCGCCTTCATCCGTTGCTGTCGTGACGAAGGAAACAATGCTTCGCTTGGCGGGGCCATCGTTCCACGACGCCAGCGGATCGGCCTTCGCCGGACAAGCGAGCAACAGGATAATCGCAAAGGCGCTCGACGCGCGAAACCAAAGAGACATGCCGTCCTCAAAGCGGAACGGCGGTGGCGACCCATGCTCGCCACCGCCGTCCATCCCACCCGTTTAGTATGGCGACATGCCAAACAGGACGAGACACAGAGAACCTGCGAAGAGAGCAGCGAAGAACCCGGTATCGGACATCGTCCTGTTGTGCCGCATGGCGCCCGTCGTCTTCCTCAACACGGGTTCAGCATGGCAAATGCACGCAAGGGGCGAAATTGGACTTTGGTCCAAGCCCTCAGTCGAAAGGCCCGATGTTGAACGTCAGGCTGGCGATGGCGGCAACGCCGATCAGCAGAAGCAGGATCGCAACGACCAGCGTAAAGGAAACAGGGAAGCGGCTTTGCCCGTGGATCAGCCCCTCACCGAGCATCTCGTGACGTTCCTTGCGCAATCCCAGCATGAACTGGACGTGATAGGCGATCCCGATCGCCACCATGCCGACACCCAGATAGACCAGCGTCGCCCCGAAATTGCGCGCCGCGTGCGCGTTGCCGGTGAAAAGGTTCTTCTCCTGCAGATGTTGGAAGAACTGGTAGATCGTGAAGCCGAAACTGATGAGCGAAAGCGATGTGCGGATCACGCTCATCAGCGTGCGGTCGGCGCTCATGCGCGTGCGCTGGAACGACATGCCCGTGCGCCGGCTCGACATCTCCGAACGCTGCTCCGACAAATCGGTCCTGTGCTGCGACAGGGCCGAGCGCTTCTCGGATAGCGCCGTGCGATGCTCCGACAAATGGGTTCTGTGTTCCGACAGCGCGGTCCGGTGCGTCGAAAGCTTGGTGCGATGCTGCGAATATTCGACGGAGGCGCGATCGGAATCCGAAATGTCGATCTCCGGCAACGCCGGAAGATCGCTGCTTTTCGCGACATCCTTGGCGACAATCTCGTCTATGGTTGGCTTGATGGTCATGGCCGTCTCACAGGAAGCGGAAGAAAACCGACACGAACGCCGCTATCCCGATGAGCAACAGCACCATGGCGGAGATGAACGCAGGCGTGCGATGCGGTTTCTCGCTGACGCCGGCGATCGCGCGGAACTGATCTGTCCAGAGATAGCGAAGCTGGGCACGATATTGGAAAGACGAGATCGCGAGCGAAAGAACGCCGGCTGCGATCAGCGCGAGTCCGAGATTGCGCGGCATGTCTTCCGCCATCGTGCGCCCGTTGCGCGCCGTCATGCCCTGCAGCTTCTGGAAGAACTGCACGATGGTGAACCCGAAACCGATCAGCGAAACACCGGTGCGGATCCAGGCCAGATAGGTTCTCTCAATCCCCAGGCGGGTGCGCATCCAGGCGAAGTGGTTGCCCACATTCGGCGGAACGTCGAAGCGTTGCGCGGCCTGGAATTCGCTCATAACACGATTCCCGTCAGCTTCTGGAAAAGCACGTCTGGCGACACCGACATCAGGATCACAGGCACAAAGGGCAATATCGTCGCGACAAAGAGGATGATCAGGTTCGCCAGGCTCACGGGAAACAACGTCATCCCGTAAACATTCGCCGCGATCGAATAAAGATCGGTGGTTGCGGAGAAATCATTCGCATCAAGCGCCTCAGCGCTCGCCGTCTGGCCGATCCATTTCTTCTCCATCTGCCGTCCGAGTCCGCGGGCCAGCGCGCCATACTCGAAAATGCCCCACCGCCACGCAGCCATAAGTTTGCGCACGAAAACGAGAAGCGGACCCAGAAACAGCGCTGCAACAAGAACATCGAAACCAAGAAG
>JBQCJO010000431.1:0-3775 GCA_051952735.1 Rhizomicrobium sp. | reverse complement strand
AAGCCCGCAACCTCACGGCCGCGCTGGCCGAGGTTTCGCAGGGTAAGGCTTTCCTGCTGCAGGGCGGCGATTGCGCGGAAAGCTTCGCGGAATTTTCCGCCAACAATATCCGCGACACGTTCTGCGTTTTCCTGAGCATGGCGACGGTGCTCACCTTCGCGGCCGATGTGCCGGTGGTGAAGATCGGCCGCATCGCGGGCCAGTTCGCCAAGCCGCGCTCCGACGACAACGAAACGCGCGACGGCAAGGTGCTGCCGTCCTATCGCGGCGACATCATCAACGGCGAGGATTTCACCGCCGAAGCGCGCACGCCCGATCCCGAGCGCATGCTGAAAGCATATTATCAGGCCGCTGCCACCGCGAACCTCGTGCGCGCTTTCGCGACGGGCGGTTATGCGGACCTGTCCCGCGCGCGGCATTGGTTCCTGGATCATCACCACCCGGATCTGGAGCGCCGCTACAACGAGGTCGTGGACAAGATCGACGAAGGCGTGGGCTTCCTGCGCACGTTCTCGCTGTCCAACGCGGTGAAGCAGCAGACGAGCCGCGTGGATTTCTACTTCAGCCATGAAGCGCTGCTGCTGCCGTATGAAGAAGCGCTCACGCGGCAGGATTCGATCACCAAGGACTGGTACGCCACCTCCGGCCACATGATCTGGATCGGCGATCGCACGCGCCAGCCGGACGGCGCGCATGTGGAGTTCTGCCGCGGCGTGAAGAATCCCATCGGCCTCAAATGCGGCCCGTCGATGACGGAAGACGATCTGCTCAAGCTCATCGCCATTCTCAATCCGAAGAACGAGCACGGCCGTCTCACGCTGATCGCGCGTTTCGGCGCGGACAAGATCGGCGACAAGCTGCCCAAGCTTATCCGCGCGGTGAAAAAGGAAGGCGCCAACGTCGTGTGGTCGTCCGATCCGATGCACGGCAACACGATGAAGCTGCAATCGGGTTACAAGACGCGCCCGCTCGATCGTGTGCTGGACGAACTGAAAGCCTTCTTCGCCATCCATCGCGCGGAGGGCACCTATGCCGGCGGCGTGCATCTGGAAATGACGGGGCAGGATGTCACCGAATGTCTGGGCGGCGCACAGGCGATCAAGGAAGTGGATCTGCACGACCGCTATCAGACGGCCTGCGATCCGCGCCTGAACGCGAGCCAATCGCTGGAGCTTGCTTTCCTGCTCGCGGACGCGCTGCGGGCCGAGCGCATCAAGGACGCGAAGCGTTCGGCCAAGAGCGCCTGACGCGAAAGACGTTCGAAGGGGACGGAACGGGACATGGGTGCCGCAAGGCTGCTGGCGAAGGCGTGGCTGGTGTTCTGCGTATTCGCGGGCGCCTACGAAGCCGAACAGCTTTTCGCGCGCGGCATGGCGCCGGCGCAATTCCTGGGGCCTATCGCTGTCTGCGTCGCACTGTTCGGTGCGATGGGACTTCTGTTCATCGGCGGTTACGGCGTGTCCGGCACGCACGGCCTCTCGCTGGAACGCCTGAAACCGGAACGCTGGCTGCCGGATTTCAACGGCCTGGTCTTCCTCCTCTTTGCGCTTGTCACGTTCGTGGTGCAGACGGTTTATCTGCCGCAGCACGTTTCGGGAGGCATCCTCTCCGCGCTGGAAGCTTCGGTGCATTTCGTGATCCCCGGACAACGCGCGCTGGAAATGCGGCTCGACGCCTGCACGCTGGATGGCGGGCGGGTGACAGCCTCGGCCTTGTCGTGGCTGCTCGCCGTGATCTTCCTCGGCTCGGGCCTGTCACGCGTGCGGCTCGCCGCCGGCATCGTGCGGCTCGAACGCCAACAGCGGCCGGACACGATCGGTCCCGCAAGTCTCACTTTGCTGCTCGGCATCTTCGCGGTGATCGGAATCCAGTTCCTGCTGCTGGGCACAGTGTTCACGATCATGCCCTGCGACATGCTCGTGGATCTTCCGGGCGAACTCGTCATTGGCCTCGGACCGCTGATGCTCGCCTATCTCATCCTCGCCGCGGTCACGGACCTGCTGTCGCTCGGACCAGACGCATAATTTTCCTCCCCCGTTTACGGGGGAGGTGCTGACCCCGCACTTGTTGCGGGGGAAGTGGAGGGGGCCGTGCAATTCCCCCTCCGGCTCACTGCGTTCGCCTCCTCCCCCGTAAACGGGGGAGGAAAGTTTTACACCGCCTTATCCGGTCCCACGCGCACGACCATCTTGCCGAAGTTCGCGCCTTTGAAGAGGCCGATGAAGGCGTCCGGGGCTTTCTCCACGCCGTCCATCATCGTCTCGTGCCACTTCATCTTTCCTTCGGCTGCCCACTTGCCCATGTCCGCCATGAACTGCGGCAGGAGGTTGTAGTGATCCGAAACGATGAAGCCCTTGATGGTGAGGCGCTGCGGCACCGTCATGATGATGTTGCGCGGGCCGGGCGGCGGCGCGGTGTCGTTGTATTGGGAGATCATGCCGCAAACCGGAATGCGCCCGTTCTGGCGCATGTTGGCGAGCGCGGCATCCAGATGATCGCCGCCGACATTCTCGAAATAAACGTCGATGCCTTTCGGGAACGCCTTGCGCACGGCGGCGGTGAGATCGCCGCAGGTTTTGTAGTTGATGGCCTCGTCGCAGCGCGCGACCTTCTTGAGCCATTCGCACTTGTCGTCCGAGCCGGCGGAGCCGACGACATAGCAGCCCTTGTTCTTGGCGATCTGGCAGACGACCGCGCCGACCGCGCCGGACGCTGCCGACACGAACACCGTCTCGCCGTCCTTGAGCTGGCCGACGTCGAGCAGACCGGCATAGGCCGTCATGCCCGGCATGCCGAAGGTGCCCAGATAGGCGGAGAGGGGGGCGAGGCCCGGATCGATCTTCTGGAAGTCGGCGCCGCTGGAAACGTACCACTCGCGCCAGCCGCCGAAGTGGCTGACATAGTCGCCGACCTTGAACTTGTCGTTGTTGGACGCGACCACCTGTCCGACCGCGCCGCCGGAGAGAACTTCACCGATCTTGAACCCGTCCACATAGCTCGCCCGGTCGGTCATGCGCCCGCGCATATAGGGGTCCACGGACATGTAGCTGTTGCGGACCAGAACCTCGCCCGGGCCGGGGGTGGGGACGGCCTTCTCGACCAGCTCGAAATTGGCCGCTGAGGGCATGCCCGAGGGGCGGGATTTGAAAAGAATTTCACGATTCTTTTGGTTGCTCATGGTGCTTCCTTTAACCAGGGTTTCATTGGATTTTTGCGGGGCTGACCCTAGCAGGGACCGGGGGTGTAACAAGACGAAACATTATGTTGGTGGCCCCCCGCCCCTGCGGCATGGCTTTTAGCGGCCAGTGTCACCCCGGGGATTCCCCTTGTTTCAGTCATCCGAATTCAAAGCCGGACTTCTGCGCGCCGCCGTCATCGGCCAGGGCGCGTTCGGCCGCCATCATGCCTCGAAATATTCCAAGCTGCCGGGCGTGCAGCTGACCGCCATTGCCGATCCGTCGGCCGATGCGCGCAAGGCGTCTGAAGAAGCCCACGGCATCACCGCCGTCGCCGACTGGCGCGAGCTTCTGGGCAAGGTGGACATCGTTTCCGTCTGCTCGCCGGCCGTCACCCATGCGCCGATCGTGCGCGGCTTCCTGGAAGCCGGCGCGCATGTGCTTGTTGAGAAGCCGATCGCGACCGATCTGAAGGAAGCCGATGCGCTTATCGCGCTGGCGGAGATCAAGAACCGCGTTCTCACCGTGGGCCATCAGGAGCGCTACGTCTTCGCGCGCACCGGCCTGCTCGATTTCGATGAAGCGCCGCTGGAAGTGGA
>JBQCJO010000430.1:0-5587 GCA_051952735.1 Rhizomicrobium sp. | reverse complement strand
GATCATACCGCCCATGCTGGCGCCTGCGATGTGTGCACTCTCGATACCGAGTTTGTCCAACAACCCTGCAGCATCGCTCGCCATGTCGGCCAGCGTGTAGGGCACATCCGGCTTCCGTCCCGCCTTCAGTGCTTCGATGATATTCTCGGTTTTCGGAAAGATGCCGTCCCATTTCTGGGTGAGACCGACGTCGCGGTTATCAAAGCGGATCACCCGCAAGCCCGACTCGGCCAGCATGTTGAAGAACTCGACGGGCCAGCTCGTCATCTGCGAGCCGAAGCCCTGAATCATCAGAAGCGGCGTTCCGTCTTTCGGGCCCGCCTCGTCATATTCGATCTCGATACCGTTTGCTTTGATCTTCATGCCGCCTTCGCCTTTTCGACGCCCGACACGAAGTCACCAACCAGTTTCAGATAAACCGGCACCAGTGCGTTCGTGAAATCGTGGGCCATGCCGGGAATGAGGTGCAGTTTCGCGCCCGGAATGGATGCAGCGGTATCCTTGCCGCCCTCCATCGGCACCAGCGGATCGGCCTCGCCGTGGATAACCTGCGCGGGCGCCTTCACATTCTTCAGGATGTCGTTGCGCGGCGGCGAAGCCACGATGGCCAATAGCTGGCGGCCGATGCCCGCAGGATCGTACGGGACGCGATCGACTGCGGCTTCCACCGCTGCGCGTAATTCCTCGTCCGTCGCCGGATAACCGGGGCTGCCGATGACGCGCCAGGTCTTCAGGCCTTGCGCAATACGGTCCTCCCGGCTGTCGCTCGCGGGCGGCGTGGTCAATGCCGCCATCGCTTCCGGCCTGGCCTGCGGAAGATCGCGCTTGCCCGTGGTCGACATGATAGAGGTCAGGCTGAGCGTGTGCTCTGGGTATTTGCCTGCCACGATCTGCGCGATCATCCCGCCCATGGACGCGCCCACGATATGCGCACGCTTGATGCCGAGTGCATCGAGCAGGCTCACCGCGTCTTTGGCCATATCGTCCAGCAAATAGGGTGCGCCCACCGGCTGGCCGGTCATCGCCTTCATCATCGCTTCGCCGATGTTCGGTGCGCCGAGCTGGGAAAGGTGCGTGGACTTGCCGACGTCGCGATTGTCGAAACGGATGACGCGGAATCCCTTCGCCGCCAGTCCTTCGCAGAGCGCGGTGGGCCACATGGTCATCTGGGCCGAAAAGCCCATGATGAGCAGCAGGGCCGGGTCGCTCTCCCGCCCGAAGCTTTCGTATTCGATGTTGATTCCGTTCGCCTTCACCTGCGGCATTGCCCGCCCCTCGGTTTTGTTGTCTGTAGGTAAGCCTAGCAGAGCTTCCGTGCCGTCCAGCAAGCCCAAATGCGCCGAGATTTGAGCCGCCTTTCCAACGAGGTTTTCGACCTGCTGGTCATCGGCGGCGGGGTCACGGGCGCGTGCGTGGCACGGGATGCAGCCCTTCGTGGCCTCAAGGTGGGGCTGATCGAGAAGAACGATTTTGCCCACGCCACAAGTGCTCACAACTCCAAGCTCATTCATGGTGGGTTGCGCTATCTGCGCAACTTCGAACTCGGGCTGGTGCGGGAATCGCTGCGCGAGCGGCGCATCTGGCAGCGCACAGCGCCACACCTGGTGCAGCCGCTTCCCTTTCTTGTTCCGCTCTACAACGCTGGCTTCAAAGGCCGCGCCACATTGGCGGCAGGACTCCCCCTCTACGATAGTCTGTCCTATGACCGCGGCTGGCTTGCCGATCCCGATCAGCGTCTTCCCGCTCATTCCTTTCTCGGCGCGAAAGATGCCATTGCGCGCGAACCGGCTCTCGCGGGACCGGGCTTCGAGGGCGCGTTTCTCTACTACGATGCACAGATGTATGCGCCGGAGCGTCTCGCGTTCGAATGCATTCTCGATGCGGTCGCGCATGGCGCGGCTACGGCGAACCATGTGGCATCGGACGGCCTTCTGATCCGCAACGGCATCGTCGAAGGTGCGCAGGCGCACGATCTTATCAGCGATTCACATTTCGACATCCGCGCGAGGGTGACGCTGCTCGCAGCCGGGCCTTGGGCGGACATCTTTATCGCACAGGCACTCGGCAGGCCCGCCACGCACAAGCTGCTTCGGGCCAAAGGCATTCATCTGCTTGTGCCGTCCATGACAAAACAGGATGCGTTGACCGTAGCAGCCGGCGGCGGGCACTTCTTCGTCCTGCCATGGCGCGGCCATTCGCTGCTCGGCACGACGGATACGGCCTTCCGCAGCAAGCCGGACGACGTAGGTGTCACGGAGTCTGACATCGACGAGTTTCTGGCCTTCATCAATTCCAACCTGCCATCGGCGCATCTATCCCGCGGCGATGTACAACATTGGTATGCGGGTCTTCGTCCGCTGGTGGATGATGGCTCCGGCGATACCTATGACGCCAGCCGCCGCGCTGAGCTGGTCGATCATGCGAAGGACGACGGGCTGAATGGGCTATTCTCTGCCATTGGCGGCAAGTGGACCACTTCGCGCGATCTCGCGCAAAAGACCGTCGATATATTGGTGGCGAAACTCGGTGTTACAGCGAAGCCCTGCTCCACGCAGACCGCGCCGACACCGGGCGGCAATATTCCGCGCTTCGCGGCATTCAAGGCACAGATGGAAGCGGAGCACGATCCAGTGCCGAACATCGAACATCTTACGCGTCTTTATGGAACGCGCGTGCGGGAGGTTCTGGCCATCGGCGGCAACCGGCCGGATTTGCGCGAACCTCTTTCAGAATCTGGGGATATCGGCGCCCAAGTGCTGTTCGCGATCCGTGAAGAAGCTGCGCTCACATTGGATGACGTAGTGATGCGCCGAACCGGCATCGGCCAGCTCGGCAATCCCGGCCAGGACAGGCTCCTTCGTGTTGCCGATCTCATGGCGAAGGAACTCGGCTGGGACGATGCGCGAAAGCAAAGCGAACTGGCGAACGTGCAGCGCAATTTCCAGCTTACGACGGCGCCACAATGAGCGCGCTGGTGGTTGTCAACCCGCGTTCCGGGAATGGCCGCACAAGGCGCGAATGGCATTCTATTGAGAATGCACTCGGCGATGCTTATCCAAACATGTCAGTCGTCATGACCAGCCGGCGCGGTGAGGCGACTACGCTCGTGCGCGAGGCATTGCTCGAAGGATGCTCTGAAGTTGTTGCTGTCGGCGGCGACGGGACGATCAACGAAGCTATTAACGGGTTCTTCGCGGAGAGCGGACCCATTTCGCCAGATGCCGTTTTCGCGTTCGTCACCAGCGGTACTGGCGGCGATTTCCGCAAGACCTTCGGCATTGCACCCGGTCATGAGAGTGCTATCGCACGACTAAAGTCTGCAAAGGTGCGCACAGTAGATATCGGCCGTGTGTCCTGTCTTTCCAGCAAAGGCGAGCCGGTCGTGCGTTATTTCATCAACATAGCGTCGTTCGGCATGTCGGGCTTGATTGTGGATTCCGTGAACCGGGCCCGCATCGCAAAGCTGTTTGGCGGCCAGTTCGCATTTGCGTTTCATAGTTTGTTCGGCCTGCTGCGCTATCGCGAGCGTGCCGTGCGCATCCGCGTTGATGGCGCATTCGATGAGATCACGAGCATTTCCACCGTCGCTGTCGCTAACGGCCTTTATTTCGGTGGTGGCATGAAAGTCGCGCCCAACGCGAGGCCTGACGATGGCATTTTCGATGTGATCATTATGGGCGGGGCGCCCAAAAGCCGCGCCGCCGCAGACATGAAGCTCATCTATACTGGTGAACACCTCAACAATCCGGCCGTGCGCGCCCTGCACGGTGCCCGTGTGGTCGCTGTTCCGGTGGCCGAAACCGGTGGATATCCTGTTCTTATCGAAGTGGACGGCGAAAGCGTGGGCCGTTTACCAGCAACATTCGAAATTTTGCCGCGCGCCCTGAATTTGCGTTGTTGATTTGATTGGAACCCATGAGCGCCGATCGCACAAAAATTAGCTGGAATGGCTGGGGTTGGGCTGCGCACAAGGACGAAGCCTCCGGCAACGAAGCCGCATGGGTCTGGCTCGCGAACGAACTTGGCATGCCGAGTCTGCTCGCCACGCCCGCTCGCGCGCTGGACGACGTTACTCTTGCGCCCAGCCGGCTCGAGGTTTCGGAGCGCGCGCATTTTGCGAAAGTGCTGGGCGAAGATCGCGTGCGCGACGATCATTTCGAGCGCGCCTTCCATGCGCGCGGCCGTTCCTATCATGACTTGCTGCACCTTCGCGCCGGAAACTTGAACACCGCGCCCGATGCTGTGCTCTACCCTCGCGCGACGACGGAAGTGCTCTCCGTTCTGACCTATGCCTCGGAGAACAACATCGCTGTCGTCCCATATGGCGGTGGAACGAGCGTCGTTGGCAGTGTCACTGCGGATCCCGGTGCATTCAGGGCAGTTATATCGCTCGACATGTCCGGCATGGATCGGCTCATCGGAATTGATCAGGTCTCACGAACCGCCACGGCGGAAGCCGGCATTTACGGCCCTGCTCTCGACAAGGCTTTGCGAGCACAGAACACGGTGCTCGGCCATTATCCGCAAAGTTTCGAGTTCTCCACACTCGGCGGCTGGATTGCGCATCGCGGCGCTGGCCAGCAATCCGGCCGCTACGGGCGGGCCAACGATTGGTTGGTTTCCGCGAAGCTTGCTACACCGCGCGGCTTGCTGACGACCGAAGACTTTCCAGGGTCATCAGCTGGTCCTCGTCTCACCGATCTGGTGCTTGGATCGGAGGGCGCATTCGGAGTCATCACTGAAGCGACCTTTCAAACTCGTCCGGCACCCGCAGCCAGCCTCTACACCGGGTTCCTCTTCCATGATTTCGCCAGCGGCGCTGCTGCTATCCGGCAATCAGTGCAGGAAGAGTTACCCTTTGCGATGCTGCGCTTATCCGATGCTGAAGAAACGCGTTTTTACCGCTCTTACGGCGCCGTCGGGAAACCCAGAAGCATGGGAAGCCGCATAACCGACGCCTATTTGAAATACCGGAAATTCGGTGAAAGTGCCGCCGCATTGGTCGCCGGTTTCGAAGGAGAAAAAGCAGCGACCGAGAATGCACACCGCCGTTTCGAAGAAATCGCGAAAGGGCTTGGCGCGATCACCGCCGGAAAGAGCATGGGCCAGCGTTGGTATCAGGGCCGCTTTCACGGCCCCTATCTGCGCGAGCCCATGATGGATCGCGGGCTCGGCGTGGACACGCTGGAAACGGCGACAAGCTGGTCGAAGATCGACCATCTCTATGCAGCAGTGAAGAAGGCCCTGGAGGACACGATCCAGCAAACAGCGCCGCGGCCCGGTGCGCGCGGCATCGTCGCTTGCCACATCAGTCATTCTTACCAGGACGGCGCCAGCCTTTATTTCACCTACATTTTCCCGCGCGCTTTGGACAGCGACGTAGCTCAGTGGCTTACGATCAAGCGCGCCGCGACTGATGCCATCGTCGCGCATGGCGGTACTATCAGCCATCATCATGGCGTCGGCGAAGACCATCTGCCCTGGATGAAGCAGGAAAAGGGCGAGCTTGGAGTCGAAGTTCTTCGCGCGATCAAGACAACGCTCGACCCCAAAGGCATCCTCAATCCGGGAAAACTAATCCCTAGCT
>JBQCJO010000429.1:0-2681 GCA_051952735.1 Rhizomicrobium sp. | reverse complement strand
TGTTTTGCGAGTCATGGGGGAGGGGGTATTTCCCCCGTTGTTTTTCATTTCCCTCCACCTTTTCCGCCACGCGTGCGCTTCGCATCGCTTATGAGGGCGTGACCTTGAACGTGGCGATTGTGAGGGACGTCTTCCGGTTCGGCGTCATGGACCCGCTACAGCGTAGTCTCAGCTTCTCCAGAAGAGTCTCTCCCTGTCGCCACGCCCGGTCAGGGCGAGGGTAGAGCTAGAGTTGTTCGTGCATTTTGCATTGTCCTTTTCCTCCCCCGTTTACGGGGGAGGTGCTGAGCGAGCGGAGCGATGCGAGGCGGAGGGTGGCTGCGCGGGGCGGCTGGCCCCTCCACCGCTTCGCGGTCCCCCTCCCCCGTAAACGGGGGAGGAAAAGCAACAAAGCCGCCGCTTTTCAGCGACGGCTACCGTCTGGGCGCAGTTCGAGAGTTGGGAGAAGCGTACGGGGGTACCGTCACGGTGTCAAGCTAATTATCCTGAATGCAGGAAATTGTTCTAGGCGCCTGATCGGGCAGAATAATCAGCGGATTTTCATGTGGGCGGCGCTCTCCCGGCGCGAAAATTTTGAGCGCAGATCAAAAGTATTTTCGGCACAAACAAAAAGGCCGCCGGAGACCGGCGGCCTTTTGCGTTCGGTAAGAAGCCTATTTGTGCTTCTTGCCCTTGGGCGACTTGTCGTCCGCCGCGGCGGCGGTCTGCATCGTGCCGCCGGTGCGCGCGTAGAGCGACCAGACATGCGCGACCATCTCCTGCTTGGGATCGCCCTTGATGCCGTTGAAGGTGCGCACGGCGGCGTCCTTCTGGCCGGCGGCGAGCTGTGCCTGGCCGAGGCGCATCTGCGCATCGCCCGGATTGGTCACGCCCTTCTTGATGCCGGACTGGATCACGTTGATCGCATCGTCCGTCTTGCCCATGCCGGTGAGGTTCTCACCCAGCTTGACCAGCAGATCGCCGTTCTTCGCGGCATTGGCCTGCTTCATCAGGTTACCGAGATTGGCGGCATCCTTCGCTGCGGCGGCTTTCGTCAGACCGACGAGGCGCTGGGAACGGGCGTCGTTCAGCAGCTTCGCTTCCATGCCCTTGTCGGCGATCATCGAAGCTTCCGTCGGCAAGCCGAACTGGATCGAGAGCTCGGCAGCGAGCTGATAGTCCTCAGCGTTGCGCATGTTGCCTGTCAGAAGGCGCAGACGCGCGATGTCGAGCGTTTCGTGATCGGTCAGGCCGCGCGTCGCGTCGGCGCCCGCCAGCATGTAGGTCCAGTATTTCGACTGACCGTTGAGGATCAGACGTTCGGCAGCCCGCTGCTCGGCCGCGACGTCGCCCGACTTGGCGGCGGCGGACATGAGCAGAGCCTGCGCGGTGTCGCCGCTGAGGCCGTTGAGCGCCTTGATTGCGGAGCTGTAGTTGCCCATCAGGTAATAGGCCTGCGCGACGATGAGCTGATCGTTGCCGCCGAACTGGCCGGCTTTGCGCAGCTCGTCCGCGTCAGGACCGACGACCTGCGCGTTGTGACCGGTGTTGTAATCGTTGTTGAACTTGCCGCGCGCACCTTGCGCGCCCGAGCCGGACTTCGCCGCGATGAACGACTTCACCTGCGAGATAGCGGCCTGATCGCCCGGCGTAAGACCGCCGACGGCTTCCGCCTGCGAAACCTTGGCGTTGGCGGCGGATGTGGAGCCGCCATTCGCCAGATCGATCGCCTGCTGCAGCAGCTTGCCGACCTGCGGCCGCGCAGCCGCTTCAGCGACGGTGGTTGTGGCGATCATGCCGCCGGCGACACCGGCGGTGGTCAGAAGAAGTGCTGCCGCGAGGGCCCGAAAATTCTGCGAAACCATGACTTTCCTCATTCACAGGTCGCAGGGAGCCGTGCTCCACGGCCATTCCCCGCGGGCACCCCTCTCAATTATTGAACATAAGAACCGGTATTGACGATTCCCAGCTTGACCGCACCGCGGCGCTGCGCCGTGGCCATCACTTTTGCGACAACGTCATACTTCGCAAGGCGATTGGCCGTGATGTGGAGTTCGTCCTGGTCCATCGGATCCTTCTGGCCTTCCTGGTAGAGGTAGGCGTCGAGGGTCTTCATATCGACCGGGGTGTTGTTCCAGTACACGGTGCCGTCGAAGTCGATATTGACGTCCACCACCACCGGCGGCGTCGTCGGCGGATGCGGATTCGGCGGCGGCATGTCGAGCTTCACGGCATGCGTCTGGATGGGAATCGTGATGATGAGCATCACGAGGAGAACGAGCAGCACGTCGATCAGCGGCGTGGTGTTCATCTCCACCATCGGTTCGCCTTCGGCCTGGCCTTCTCCGACATTCATTGACATAGCGAAATACCTTTATCTGTTCCGAAGGTGCTTACTGCGCCGTGTCGTTGCGCGGTTCGGTGAGGAACCCAACCTTCTGGATGCCGGAACGCTGGCAGTCATAGACAAGCCGGCCGACGTCCTGGAAACGCGCATCCTTGTCGCCGCGGATGTGCACTTCCGGCTGCGGCTTCAGCACGGCCTTTTCCTCCAGACGGCGGATCATCTCGTTGTTGTCCGTGATCAGCTCGTTGTTGAAATAGGCGTTGCCTTCCTTGTCCACCGAAAGAACGATGTTCTCCGGCTTCGTCTGCGTCGCGATATTGCGGGCATTCGGAAGCTCGACCGGAACGACCTTCCT
>JBQCJO010000428.1:0-3468 GCA_051952735.1 Rhizomicrobium sp. | reverse complement strand
AGATGTCCTTGCCCGCCATGTCGCCATTGGCGATCGGGAGGATCATCGCGTTGGACAGCGGGTCGTGATACAGGCAGCTATCCAGCGACGCCGAACCGTCCAGCAATTCCACCAATCCGTTGCGGATCGGCTGACGCACATAGGACGACATCGCCCGCTGACGCATATCCGCATCGATGATGACCACGCGCGCGCCGGACTCTGCCGCTTGGCGTCCCAATGCCAGCGTCGTTGTCGTCTTGCCTTCGTGCGGCAGCGCGGACATCAGCGCGACGACCTTGGGCGGCGAGCCGGTGCGCGACAGGAACAGCGATGTGCGCAGATTTCGAATGGCTTCCGCGAAATCCGACATCGGCCGCTTGACCACATAAGCCACCGGATCGGCCTTCACGATGCGCGGCACCACGGCGATAACCGGCATACCAACCGCGGCTTCCGCCTCTTCGGGCGAACGCACGCCACGATCCATGAATTCCTTCAGAAGGATGGCCGCCGCGCTGGCAAGGGCGGCGAACAACGCCGCAATCGCCATGGCCAGCGTCCAGGATGGACGCGAGGGTTTCAGCGGAATATTGCCCGGCGAAACGATTTGCGCATCCGCGTCCTGCAGGTCCTCCTGCGAGCTTGTCTGCTTCAGACGGCTGAGGAAGGATTCATAGACACCACGCACCGCATCGGCATCGCGCTGCAACTCCGCCAGCTTGACGCCGGCCGTGTTGTTCAGCGCCAGCGTATTGCGATCGCGATTGACGCTCGCGGCGAGGGACGCCGTGCGTTGCCGCGCCGCCTGCGTCACCGCCTTTTGCTGGCTGATGATGCGCGTGACCTCCGCGGCGATTGCGCCGTTGATCGCGGCAAGCTGGTTCTGGACCTTGATCCGCGCGGGATGCTTCGGCCCATAGCGTTTGGAGAGATCGGCATTCTCCTGCAGCAGCGTCGCCTGTTGTCCGCGAAGCTCGCGCACCGTGTCCGACATCGCGGCCTGGCCGACGCCGTTGGTGCCGCCGCTGTGGAATTGCTGCGTGTCGGCGGCGAGCTTGCCTTCCTCTTCGGCCTCTTGCGCCTGGGCGGAGGCAAGCTGCGTGTTGAGAGCGGTGATCTCCTGTTCGGTCAGCGGCGCACCGACGGCGTTCAGAAGCCCGTGCTTGGATTTGTAATCGGCAACCGCCTGCTCGGCGTCGTGAACCTGCGTCTTGAGCTTTTCGACATGCCGCGCGATCAGCACATTGGCCTGATGCGTCGCGTTCGCCTTCATGTCCTTCTGCTGTTCGATATAGGTCTGGGCGACCGCATTCACGATGCGCACGGCCTTGGCGGGATCTTCCGACCAGAAGCCGATATTGATGACGTAGGTCAGCCCCTGGCGGCTGATGGTGAGATTCTTCTCGAAGGCCTGCGCAACGCTCTCTTCAGTGCGATCCGCGCTCTTTACGTCGCTGGCCGGCTCGACGCCCACATAGCTCAGCAGAATCCGCGCGCCGGACTTCACAGCGCCGATCGCCTGCGAGATCGGATTCTGCGGCTGCAACGACCCGTTGAATTCGGGATCCTTGTCCAGATGCAGCTTCGCAATCACCCGGTGCGCCAGCGCCGGCGATTGCAGCACCTGCACTTCCGAATCCACCACGAAAGTGTCCGACGGCAAGTTCGACAGAACCGCCTGCACGTCCACCACCTGTTCGTGGCGCGTGTCCAGCATGATGACCGCGGTGCTTTGATACATCGGCGTGAGGAAGAACGTGACGACGAGAACCGCGACCGCCGCGGCGCTGCCCCAGAAGAGCGCGAGCCTTCTGTTGCGATGGATCGCCGCCAGAATGTCGATCAGAAATATCTTAGCGGTGTCATCCGCCGGCGCCTGCGACGGTTCCACGTAATGGTCCGGCAAAGCCGAAGGAACGCTCGGTACGAGATTCATGAAACACCTTTGTCTGCCCGCAGGCCTAGAAGTAGCGTTCGCTGATGCGGATGGTGTCCCCCGGCTGAACCGCAATCGTCGATGTCAGGTCGTATTGTTTCTCGGATGGATCGCGCGCGTGGCGGATGTAGACGTCCGATTGGTCGGCGCGATAGGTGAAGCCTTGCGCCGTCGCCACCGCCGCCATCACCGTCAGGTTCGGTTCGTAGGAATAGCGGCCCGGCTTGTTCACTTCTCCCAGGATGTAGAACGGCCGCAAATCCGTGCTGGCGATCGTCACATTGGGATTCTGCACATAGCCTTGCGACAGCGTTTTCACGACGGATTGTTGCAATTGCGGGACCGTAAGCCCTGCGGCTTTCACCTGCCCCGCCAGTGGCAACGTGATCGTGCCGTCGGGCGCAATAACGTAATCGCCGCTCAAATTGGCTTCGTTGAAGACGTTGATATGAACCTTGTCGCCGTTGGCGAGCTGATAGTCCTGCGCCGCGCTGGCGGCCTGCTGCACGGCTTCCGCCGATCCACCGACGGGACCGCTGCCGGCGCAAGCAGACGCCGTCAATGCGAACGAGCACACAATTGCCGCGTATAGCGGTTTACGAAAAATCGCCATGACGATTCTCCAAATTTTTGTTTCAAGCGGCGCACGGCGGGACGGCCGCGCAGAGTTGCGATCCTCATTTATCGTTGTGAGCAAACACCGCAGTCGTCCCGCCATCCAGGCAGTCACAAGCTTCATTGCTGTGCTGCACAATGAAATGCTAGCGAACATGGTTCGCGGCGGTGTGTGATAAAGATAGGACAACCCTGCGCGCTTTTTGCGACGTCTAGGTTGCGCGTTGCAAACGCACGATAACTTCGAGACCGCTGTCGTCGCGGTTGCGCGCGATGACGGTTCCGCCAAGCGCCTCGATGTTGCGTTTCACGATCCAAAGCCCGAGGCCTTGATGTTGCGATCCCGCGGAATCGCGAAAGCTCGCGGAACGGTCGAAGATTCGCGGCAGAAGTTCCGGCGCCACGCCGGGACCGTGATCCATCACGCTGAAGCGCGCTTCGTCGTCGCGGGATTCCAATCGCACTTCGACGACACCGTTTTTCGGCGTAAAGCTTGCGGCGTTCTCCAGCAAATTCTCGATCACCGGTTCCATCAACTCGTCATTGGCCAGCGCCACGACGCCGTCATCCACCGCCATCACCAGCCGCTTGCCTTGCGCGGCGAGGATGTTCTCGTAGGCCGGAAGACTTGTGCGCAGCAGCGTCGAGAGATTGGTCGGGCCGCGCGCCGCGAAGATGAGATCGGCCGCGGCGTTTTCCAGATCGCGGTAGGCGTTCACCATCGCGTCCAGCCGCATGACCGCGCGCTCGATGAGCTGGATGCTCCGCTGCGCTGTCGCCGCGTCGGGCGGAACGGCGCGTTTCAGCGGTTCCACCGATTGCGCGATGACCGCAAGCGGCGTCTTGAGCGCATGGCTGTTTTCCTCCGCTGCCTCGCGGATGCGGTTTTGCGAGGCGATGAGCGCATCGACGAGGGAATCGAAATCCTCCGTCAC
>JBQCJO010000427.1:0-5813 GCA_051952735.1 Rhizomicrobium sp. | reverse complement strand
GCATCGTCGACTTCAAGCGCAAGAAAGCCGACATGCCGGCGAAGGTGGAGCGTCTCGAATACGATCCGAACCGCACCTCTTTCATCGCGCTGATCAAGTACAAGGACGGCGAGCTCGCCTACATCCTGGCGCCGCAGCGCCTGCAGGTTGGCGACACCGTCATCTCCGGCGACAAGGTGGACGTGAAGCCGGGCAACGCGATGCCGCTGTCGGCGATGCCGGTTGGCACCATCGTGCACAACATCGAACTGAAGGCGGGCAAGGGCGGTCAGATCGCCCGTTCCGCCGGCACTTACGCCCAGTATCTCGGCCGCGACGGCGCTTACGCGCTGCTGCGCCTGAACTCGGCGGAAGTCCGCAAGGTTCTCCTCACCTGCATGGCCACGGTCGGCGCGGTGTCGAACCCGGACCACATGAACGAAGTTATCGGCAAAGCCGGCCGCAATGTGTGGAAGGGCAAGCGCCCGTCCGTGCGCGGCACCGCGATGAACCCGATCGACCATCCGCACGGCGGCGGCGAAGGCCGCACCAAGGGCGGCCGTCATCCGGTCACGCCGTGGGGCAAGCCGACCAAGGGCGCCAAGACGCGAAAGAACAAGCGCACCACGAAGATGATCGTGCGCTCGCGTAAGGGCAAGCTGATGCAAGGATCGTAAGATATGACTCGTTCTATTTGGAAAGGCCCGTTCGTCGACGGCTACATCCTGAAGAAGGCGGAAGCTGCGCGCAGTTCGGGACGCAAGGACGTGATCAAGACCTGGTCGCGCCGCTCGACGATCCTGCCGCAGTTCGTGGGTCTCACCTTCGGCGTCTACAACGGCAAGAAGCACATCCCGGTTCTCGTCACGGAAGACATGGTCGGTCACAAGCTCGGCGAGTTCTCGCCGACGCGCACCTTCCACGGCCACACCGGCGGCGGCGACAAGAAAGCGAAGAGAGAATAATGGGCAAGGAAGCACGCGCCCGCGTTCTCGCGGACAACCAGGCGAAGGCGATCGGTTACAATCTGCGCACCTCTCCGCGCAAATTGAACCTCGTCGCGCAGACGATCCGCGGCAAGCGCGCCGAACACGCTCTGAACGAGCTGACGTTCTCGCCGAAGCGCATCGCGCATGAAGTGAAGAAGGTCCTGCAGTCGGCCATCGCCAACGCCGAGAACAATCACGATCTCGACGTGGACGATCTCGTCGTGAAGGAAGCCAGCGTCGGCAAGAACATGGTGCTGCAGCGCTTCCACGCGCGCGCCCGTGGCCGCGGCGCGAGCGTCGAGAAGCCGTTCGCGCAGATCACCATCGTGGTCGAAGAGCTGCGCGAGAAGAAAGAAGCGGAAGCCAAGGCTCCCGCGAAGGGCAAGGCAAAATCCAAGGGCAAGGCGCCGGCCAAGAAGGCCGCCGCGAAGAAGCCCGCCGCCAAGAAGACGGCGAAGGAGAAAGCGTAATGGGTCAGAAAGTTAATCCGACCGGCTTGCGCCTGGGCATCAACCGCACGTGGGATTCCCGCTGGTATGCCGGCAAGAAGGACTACGGCAAGCTCCTTCAGGAAGACATCAAGATCCGCGAATACCTCACGGACAAGCTGAAGGCCGCCGGCGTTTCCAAGGTCATCATCGAGCGCCCGCACAAGAAGTGCCGCATCACGATCCACTCGGCGCGTCCGGGCGTCGTCATCGGCAAGAAGGGCGCGGACATCGAGAAGCTGAAGAGCGATGTCCAGAAGATGACTTCGGATGAAGTCCATCTGAACATCGTCGAAATCCGCAAGCCGGAAATCGACGCGAAGCTCGTCGCCGAGAACATCGCACAACAGCTTGAGCGCCGCGTGGCGTTCCGCCGCGTGATGAAGCGCTCGGTGCAGTCGGCCATGCGTCTTGGCGCGCTCGGCATTCGTATCACCTGCGCGGGCCGCCTCGGCGGCGCCGAAATCGCGCGCGTGGAATGGTATCGCGAAGGCCGCGTTCCGCTGCACACGCTGCGCGCCGACATCGACTACGGCGTTTCGACCGCGAAGACGACCTACGGCACCTGCGGTGTGAAGGTCTGGATCTTCAAGGGCGAGATCATGGAGCACGACCCGATGGCGGTCGATAAGCGCAACGCGGAAGCGGAAGAGAAGTCCAATCGCGGACCTCGCCAGTCCACGCCGGCGCCGGCACCCGCGGAGTAACGGAACACAGTCATGTTGCAACCGAAACGCACAAAATTCCGCAAGCAGTTCAAGGGCCGCATCAACGGCGCTGCGAAGCGCGGCACCCAGCTCAACTTCGGCGAATACGGCCTGAAGGCGATGGAGCCGGAGCGTCTGAACGCGCGTGAGATCGAAGCGGCGCGCCGCGCGATCACCCGCGAGATGAAGCGCGCAGGCCGCGTGTGGATCCGCATCTTCCCGGATGTGCCGGTGTCGAAGAAGCCCGCCGAAGTCCGCATGGGCTCGGGCAAGGGCGCGCCGGAATTCTGGGTGGCGAAGGTGAAGCCGGGCCGCATCCTGTTCGAGATCGACGGTGTCGATCTGGCGACGGCCAAGGAAGCCATGCGCCTGGGCGCACGAAAACTGTCGATCGCGACGAAGTTCGTCGCGCGCGCGGTGCATCAGTAAGGAGAACCGCGATGGCCAAGGCGAAGAAATCCGCAGGCGGCGCGCAGACCGCCGACGAATTGGGCGACGAGCTCGCGAAGCTGAAGAAGGAGCAGTTCAACCTCCGCTTCCAGCGCGCGAACGGCCAGCTCGAGAAGACCAACCGCATTCGCCAGGTGCGCCGCTCGATCGCGCGCATCGAAACGAAGCTCACGGAGCAGCGCCGCAAGGCTGGCTGATTGAAGGAAGAAGACTATGCCGAAGCGCGTTCTGCAGGGCGTCGTTGTGAGCGACAAGAACAAGAACACCGTCGTGGTGAACGTGGAGCGCCGCTTCACGCACCCGATGCTGGGCAAGACCGTTCGCCGCTCGAAGAAATATCACGCGCATGACGCCAAGGGCGAATTCAAGGCCGGCGACGTGGTGCGCATTCAGGAATGCCGTCCGATCTCCAAGCTGAAGAGCTGGGAAGTGATCGAGAAGGTCGGGAAATAAGGGCCGGAAACGGTTCAGGAGTTTAAGTCATGATTCAAATGTCCAGCGAGCTCGATGTTGCCGACAATTCCGGCGCGCGCCGCGTGATGTGCATCAAGGTGATCGGCGGCTCGCACCGCCGCTATGCCGACGTCGGCGACACCATTGTCGTTTCCGTGAAGGAAGCGATCCCGCGCGGCCGCGTGAAGAAGGGCGAAGTGCTGAAAGCCGTCGTCGTGCGCACCGCCAAGGGCGTGCGCCGTCCGGATGGCAGCCTCATCCGCTTCGACACCAATGCAGCGGTGCTCGTGAACAACCAGGCGGAGCCGATCGGCACCCGCATCTTCGGGCCGGTGACCCGCGAACTGCGCGCGAAGAACCACATGAAGATCATTTCGCTCGCGCCGGAGGTTCTGTGATGGGCGTGAAAATCAAAAAGGGCGACCGCGTCATCGTCACGACGGGCCGCGACAAGGGCAAGAAGGGCGAAGTGCTGAAGGTTTTCCCGTCGGAAAGCCGCGCGCTCGTCTCCGGCGTGAACGTCGTCAAGCGCCATCAGCGCCAGACGCAGACACAGCAGGGCGGCATCGTGCAGAAGGAATCGACGATCCATCTGTCGAACCTGGCGCATGTCGATCCCAAGTCCGGCGCCGCCAGCCGCGTGGGTTTCAAGATTCTGAAGGACGGACGCAAGGTTCGCGTTGCGAAGAAGTCCGGTGAGGTCATCGATGTCTGAAGCAGGACAACAGGATAAGGCGCCGAAGTCCAAGAAGGCGCAAAAGGCCGAAGCGAAAGCCCAGGGCAACGCGGTTGCCGTCGGCGAGCAGCAGACGGACAAGAACTACACGCCGCGTTTCAAGAAGCGCTACAACGACGTCATCAAGCCCGACTTGATGAAGAAGTTCGGCTACAAGAACGCGATGCAGGTTCCGCGCATCAACAAGATCGTGCTGAACATCGGCGCGGGCGAAGGTGCGGCCGACTCCAAGAAGATCCAGCAGGCGCAGAACGACCTGACGGCGATCGCCGGCCAGAAGGCGCAAGTCACGCGCGCCAAGAAGGCCATCGCGTCGTTCAAGATCACCGCCGGCCGCGCGATCGGCACGAAGGTGACGCTGCGCAAGGACAAGATGTACGAGTTCCTCGACCGCTTCGTGACGATGGCGCTGCCGCGCGTCCGCGACTTCCGCGGACTGAACGGCAAGAGCTTCGACGGCCGCGGCAACTATGCGCTCGGCCTCAAGGAGCACATCGTGTTCGTCGAAATCGATTACGACAAGACGGAAACGGTCTGGGGCATGGACATCATCATCAACACGTCTGCGAAGACCGATGAGGAAGCGCGCGCGCTTCTCGAAGGCTTCCAGTTCCCGTTCCTGAATTGAGGACCATCTGATGGCGAAGAAAAGTCAGATCAACCGCAACGCCAAGCGCGAAAAGCTTGTGGCCCAGTACGCCACCAAGCGCGCCGAGCTGAAGAAGAAGACGCAGGACATGAAGGTCGCTCCGGAAGAGCGCTTCGAGGCGCAGCTCGCGCTCGCGAAGCTTCCGCGCAACTCGTCCAAGACGCGCGTCCATCATCGTTGCGAAGTCTCGGGGCGTCCCAAGGGCTACTATCGCAAGCTCAAGCTTTCCCGTATCGCGCTGCGCGATCTCGGAAATTTCGGCCAGATCCCTGGCATGACCAAGGCAAGCTGGTAAGGAAGGAAATAAGGATATGGCGATCACAGATCCCGTCGGCGATCTCCTGACGCGCATCCGCAACGGCCAGCTTCGTGGCACGGCGACGATCAAGTCACCGAATTCGAAGCTGCGCGTCCGCGTGCTGGATGTGCTGCAGGCCGAAGGCTTCATTCGCGGCTATGCCGAAGTCGAAGCAAAGGGCCGCAAGGAGCTCGAAATCGAGTTGAAGTATCACGAGGGCAAGCCCGTGATCCGCGAGCTGAAGCGCGTTTCCACGCCGGGCCGCCGCGTTTATGCGGGCGTGTCCGAGTTGAAGCCGCATCGCCAGGGTCTGGGCGTGTCGATCATTTCGACGCCGCAGGGCGTGATGACAGACTCCACCGCACGCGAGAAGAACGTGGGCGGCGAAGTTCTCTGTCAGGTGTTCTAAGGGCGAGGAGAGAAGAATGTCACGTATCGGCAAGAAGCCGGTCGCTCTGCCCAAGGGTGTTACCGCCTCGGTGGACGGCAAGACGGTCAAGGTGAAGGGTCCCAAGGGCGAGCTTTCCGTAAAGCTCGTGCCCGAAGTGGACGCGAAGGTGGACGAGCACGGCATCACCGTCACGCCCCATGAAGAGATGGAGCGCGCGCGCCAGATGTGGGGTCTTTCCCGCACGCTGGTGAACAACCTTGTCGTCGGCGTCACGCAGGGCTTTTCGCAGAAGCTTGAGATCAACGGCGTCGGTTATCGCGCGGCGGTGCAGGGCAAGAACCTGAACCTGCAGCTCGGTTTCAGCCACGATGTCGCCTATCCGATCCCGGCCGGCATCACGATCACCGCCGAGAAGCCGACGCAGCTCACCGTCGCCGGCATCGACAAGCAGCTGGTTGGCCAGGTCGCGGCCGAGATCCGCAACTACCGCCGTCCGGAGCCATATAAGGGCAAGGGCGTGAAGTACGCGGAGGAACATATCCGCCGCAAGGAAGGCAAGAAGAAATGACGACGAAGCTCTTTCAGCGCCGCCGTTCGCGCACGCGCTACAAGATCTCGCGCACCGCGGATCGTCCGCGCCTGTCGGTTTTCCGTTCGGGCAAGCACATCTATG
>JBQCJO010000426.1:0-2271 GCA_051952735.1 Rhizomicrobium sp. | reverse complement strand
GACCCGGCCATTCGAGGGGACTCTCGAAAAATATGACCGGCGCAGCGTTCCCCAGGAAACAATCCGCGCAGCCGACGCCGTGCGGACCGTCATAGGGCGGATTCGGGGCCAAAACGGCGGGTGAATGCATTTCGCGAAGAAATGATCTTTCCCAGAGTCGAAATATTATTGCGTGGATGACGTTGGGGGAGGATAATGAGCGGTCACTTTCTAACCATCCCGGCATCCCATGGAACATCACAAGCTCGATTCTATCGATCTGCGTATTCTTTCCGAACTGCAGGCAGATGGCCGCATCACGAACGTCGAGCTTTCCAGGCGGGCCAAGATCACCGCACCACCTTGCCTCCGGCGCATGCGGGCACTCGAGAAGGCGGGGTACATCAAGGGCTATCACGCCGATCTTGATGGCCGGCTTCTTGGCTATGAGGTGACCGCGTTCGTGTTCGTGGGTCTTTCCAGCCAGGCGGATGCCGATCTCAAGCGCTTCGAAGAACAGGCACGCGGCTGGCCGCAGGTGCGCGAGTGCTACATGCTTTCGGGCGAAGTGGACTTTCTTCTGAAGTGCGTGGCGAAGGATTTGTCGTCCTTCCAGGCGTTCATCACCGACACGCTGACGGCGGCGAAGAATGTCGCGAGCGTGAAGTCATCGCTCGTCATTCATCCCAGCAAGCGCGAACCGGGTGTTCCGGTGGAAGTGAAATAGTCAGTCGATCGCGCGCCGGTAGGTTTCCGGCAAGAACAGCAGCGTCACCAGAAAGCCGATACCCGAGACGATCGCCGGATACCAAAGCCCGGCGTAGATATCGCCTGTTGCCGCAACGATTGCGAACGCCGTCGCGGGCAGGAATCCGCCGAACCAGCCGACGCCGACATGATACGGCACCGATAGTGCCGTGTAGCGGATGCGCGTCGGGAACAGTTCGACCAATGCCGCGGCTTGCGGCGCATAGAGCGCAGCGGCAGCGAGTCCGAGGATCAGGAGCAGGATCAACGCGCGCGTCTTGTCCACGGCACCAGGATCGGCCTTTTCGGGATAACCCGCTTTCGTGAGCGCGGCCTTGAGGCGCACATCGAAGTCTTTCTTGGCGGCGGCCAGATCGCTCGCATTCAACGTGCGCCCGTCGGGGCTGGCGACGTCTTCAATGCCGACCTTCACATGGGCAAACCCCTCGCTGACCGCTTCGTTGCGATAGGGAATGCCGGCACTTGTCAGCGTGCTTTTGGCGATATCGCAGGAGCTCACATATTGCGACTTGCCGATAAGATCGAACTGCACAGAGCAGTCTTCCGGGGCAGCGATAACCGTCACCGGTGCCTTTTCCGCTGCGGTCGCGAGTGCAGGATTGACCGCTGCCGTCAGCATTTGGAAGACGGGAAAGACGGCGAGCGTCGCCACCGCCAGCCCCGCCAGCATCACCGGTTTGCGGCCGACCTTGTCCGATAGCCAAGCGAGAAAAACGTAGAACGGAAGCGTGATGACCGTGACGATCATCACCAGCTCATTCGCGTCCGCCAAATCGAGTTTCAGCACATGCTGCAGGAAGAACAGCGTGTAGAATTGCGCCAGATACCACACCACGCCCTGCGCCGTGAGAACGCCGACAAGGACAATGAAGATGGATTTCAGATTGGCGGCGCTGGAGAACGTCTCCTTCAGCGGTGCTTTCGCCAGCCGGCCCTCATCGCGGATCTTCTGAAACAGCGGCGATTCATCGAGCCGCAGACGAATCCATAGCGAGATCACCAGCAGCACTGCCGACAGCAGGAACGGCACGCGCCAGCCCCAATCCGTAAACGCGCTTTCGCCCGTCATATGCTGCACGATGAGAATGACTCCGAGCGCGAGGATCAGCCCGATGGAAGCGGAAAGCTGAATCCATCCCGTGGCCGCGCCGCGTTTTCCCGGCTCGGCATGTTCGGCGACATAGATCGCCGCGCCGCCATATTCGCCGCCGATGGCAAAACCTTGCAGCACGCGCAACCCGACAAGCAGCCATGGCGCGGCAAGGCCGATCATATTCGCGTCGGGCAGGAGGCCGGCCACGAACGTCGCGACACCCATCACGGTGATTGTGACGAGGAAGGTGCGCTTGCGTCCAGTACGATCGCCGAGGCGGCCGAAGAAGACCGCGCCGAACGGACGCGCGAAAAATCCGGCGGCGAACGTCAGAAGAGTGAGGATGTAGCCTTGCGTCTCACCCGCGCCGGCAAAGAAGTGCTTGGCGATGATCGGCGCGACAGAGCCGTAGATGAAGAAGTCGTACCACT
>JBQCJO010000425.1:0-4130 GCA_051952735.1 Rhizomicrobium sp. | reverse complement strand
GCTTCCGGTTCGTGCGGGCCGAGCGAGCCGTCGCGCTTCTCGAAACGGGGATTGGAGATATCGAAAGTTTCCTTGCCGCAGACCGGACATTTCGGAATCAGGTCGCCGCGCGAGAGCCGGACATGATTGTTGCAGTTCTCGCAGCGATAGGTGTCGGTTTCGCGGGCGATATCGCCCGTATTCTCGCTCATGACCCCTCTATTCGGGTGGCTGATATTCTCTAACGCCCGCCCAGTCTAACGCGTTCCAGACCTTGCAAAAATGATATCCCCACCCACGTCTTGTGATATACTAATATCTACCCGTTAGAGATGTAAAATGCCCGACCTGAAGAACGCCGCCGACCGCACCGCCATCGCGCGCCTTGCCGCGTCGCTGGAATTGCCCGCGTTCGAGTCCGGCTGGGTCTGGCTCGCCGGCGCAGGCCCCGGCGATGCCGGGCTTGTGACAATGTTGGGGCTGCACGCGATTTCGACGGCGGATGTCATTCTCTACGACGCGCTGGTGAACGAGACGCTGCTCTCCTTCGCGCATCCGAGCGCTGAAGTTGTTTATGCCGGCAAGCGCCGCGGCAAGCAGAGCGCCAAGCAAGGCGATATCTCCAACCAGCTTGTTGCCCTCGCGCGGCGCGGCAAGCGCGTGCTGCGTTTGAAAGGTGGCGATCCCTTCGTGTTCGGCCGCGGCGGTGAAGAAGCGCTGACGCTCGCACGCGCAAGCATTCCTTTCCGCATCGTGCCGGGTGTCACGGCCGGTATCGGCGGCCTCGCCTATGCGGGCATTCCCGTCACCCATCGCGACACCAATCACGCGGTCACGTTCATCACCGGCCATGGCGTGGATGGAAACATTCCCGCGCTCGATTGGAATGCCGTCTCGCGCGGTTCCCCTACCATCGTTCTCTACATGGCGCTCGCGCATGCCGATGAGATCGCGGCGAAGCTGATGGAAGCGGGACGCCCCGCAAGCGAACCCGCCGCTATCGTGTCCAACGCCACCTCCGGCAAACAGGACGTGCGCGTCACCACGCTCGCCGAACTGGGCCACGCGGCGAAGCAAAGCGATGCCCCCGCCATCCTCGTTATCGGCGAGAACGTGAAGCTGCGCGAAGGGCTGGATTGGCTCGGCGCGATGTCCGGCAAACTGCTCGACGCCGACCCGCTGAAACGCGGCCTCCTGAGCGACGCGATCTAGCGTCCCTCCTCAATCCGAAAATAAAACTAGATTGTCATGGCCCGCAAAAGCGGGCCACCCAGGTGACGCAGCTTCCACCTCCCAGAATCGAGCCTGCTTCACCTGGGTGGCCCACTCTCCGGTGGGCCATGACAAGTTATGGCAATCAAAAATATTGCGCGCACTTTGCGCGGCCCTCCGCTAGCTTGCTCCATCATCGGGGGCATCCATGGCTGAGCGCGTTCTACCGGATTCCAGACTTCGTCCGGTTCTCTACATCCTGCTGTTCTTGCCCATGGGCATCACCAATGGTTATGCCGTGGTGTCCCTCGCCTATCTGCTGTCGCAAGCGGGCGTGAGCGTCGGCGCGATCGCCGCGCTCGTGGGCCTGAGCCTGCTGCCGCAGACATGGCGCGCGATCTGGGCGCCGCTGGTGGACGCAACGCTGTCGGTGCGCGCGTGGTATCTCATCTCCGCGGTTCTCAGCGGCGTGTTGATGGCGGCCACCGCCTTCGTGCCCATCACAAGCGGCAATCTTGGAATCTTCGAAGCGCTCTGCTTCAGCTTCTCCTTCACCGCCACCATCACCACCGTTGCGGGCAGCGCCCTGCTGGCGCACGGCACGTCCGAAGAGGAAAAAGGACGCGCGGGCGGATGGAGCCAGGCCGGCAATCTCGGCGGCACGGGATTGGGCGGCGGCGTCGGCCTCTGGCTCGCGCAACATGCGCCGCTCTGGACGTCCGGCACGGTGCTCGGCCTCATCTGTGTCGCGACGTCTCTTGCCCTGCTTTTTTTGGAAGAACCGTCCGCGACGCATCGCGTGAAGTCCGTGTTGGGAAGCCTCGCCAATGTCGGCCGCGAATGCTGGGCACTGCTGACATCGCGCAATGGCGGGCTCGTATTCTTCCTGATGCTGCTGCCCATCGGCGTGGGCGCAGCACAGAATCTGTGGTCCGCCGTCGCCGATGACTGGCATGCCAGCGCCGATGCGGTGGCGCTGGTGAACGGCGTGCTCGGCGGCGTGATGGCGATGATCGGCAGCCTCGTCGGCGGATGGATTTGCGACAAGATGGATCGCAAGACCGCCTACAATCTCTTCGGCATCGTGATCGCGCTCTGCGCGGTGGCGATGGCGCTCAGCCCACGCACGCAGACGATGTTCGTCGCCTATGTGTTGATCTACGCGTTCATCCTGGGCGTCTGCTATGCGGGCTATGCCGCGGTGGTGTTCGAAACCATCGGCAAAGGCGCCGCCGGAACGAAATCCAACGTGCTCAGCGGAATCTCGAATGTGCCGCTGATCTATGCCGGCTTCTTCGACGGCTGGGGGCACGACCGCTGGGGCTCCAACGGCCTGCTCTATACGGATGCGGCGCTTAGCGTGATCGGCGTGCTGATCTTCATCAGCGTCGCCTTCCTGGTGCGGATGCTCGCATCGCGAACACCGGCGGCGGCTTAGGGCAATCAACTGACATCACCTCCCCCTCGTGGGGAGGTCGAACAAATTCGAAGCGCGAGCAAAGCGAGTGCGAAGAATTTTTCGGGTAGGGGGAAGCGGCAAACACACGCCCCCTACCCGGATCGCTTCGCTCTCCGACCTCCCCACAAGGGGGAGGTGATTATCTGATCAAATTCCCCAGCGCGTGCTTTTCAGCAGCATCTCGTGGAATTGCGGCGTGTAGGCATCTTCCGGCGCCTTGCGCACCTGTTCGTCCAGATAATGCGCGTCATCGCCGACGAGGATGCGCCACTTCTCCGCGCGCACGCCGTCGAGAATGATCTTTGCCGCCTGCGATGCGCTGGTCGGCGCGTTATCGCGGAAGGCGATGGCCTGCATCTCGATCATCTGGCCGATCTGCGTGTCGTCCATCTTCGACACGTCCATGCCCATCGCGCTCATCATCTTGCGCGCGCCGCTCACATCCACTTTGCCGTCGGAAAGAATGGCGCGCGAATTGGCAACGATCTCCGTGCCAATATGGCCCGGCATCACCACCGCGCATTTGATGTGCGGCGCGTTCATCTTCAGATCTTCCTGCAGTGCTTCGGTGAAACCCTTCACGCCGAACTTCGCCGCCGAGTACGCGGTGTGCGGGCGGCCCGGACCGATCGAGGCCCAGAAGCCGTTCACGCTGGAGGTGTTCACGATGTAGCCTTCGCGCGCCTTCATCAGCATCGGCAGGAAGGCGCGGCAGCCATTGATGACGCCATAAAAGCAGACGTCGAACGTCTTCTCCCATTGCGCGCGGTCGCCATTCACGAAGCTGCCGCCGCCGCCGATGCCCGCATTGTTGATGAGCAGGTGAATGTGGTCGGTGTCGAGTTCCTTCTTCACCGCGTCGGCCCAATCCGTCATCTGCTTTTCGAGCGCGACATCCGCCTTGAAGGTGGCGACGCGCGTGCCCTGCGGCGCTTCCTTCACGCAAAGTTCTTTGGTTTTCGCCATGTTCTCCGGCGAGACGTCGCACATCGCGACATTGCAGCCTTCGGCCGTGAGCTGGATCGCGAGTTCGCGCCCCATGCCCGTGCCGCCGCCGGTGATCACTGCGTATTTTCCGCTGAAGTCCTTCATGGCGTGGTTCCCTGTGCTGGTTTCAAATTCGCGGCGCGCATCCGCTCCGGCAATGCGCGCATGATCTCAAGGCGCTCGGCTTCACTCATGCCGCCCCAGCGGGCGATCTCTTCCAGAGAACGGCCGCATCCCGTGCACAACTGGCTCCGCGGATCGAGCGTGCAAACCTTGATACAAGGCGTCTGGATCATGGCGAATAGTGAGTAGCGAATAGCGAGTAGGGAATAAAGTGAAACCTCCCTGTTCGCTACTCGCGATTTCGCTATTCGCTTACCCCGCCTTGAAGACGCAGAGCTTGTTGCCGTCTAGATCGCGGAAATAGGCGCCATAGAACGTATCGCCGCGCAGGCCGGGTGCGCCTTCGTCCGTCGCGCCGAGCGAAAGTGCC
>JBQCJO010000424.1:0-5415 GCA_051952735.1 Rhizomicrobium sp. | reverse complement strand
CGCGCCATATTCGACCATGCCTTCCATGAGCGAGACGAACACCTCGCCGGAGGTCAGGTCATGCGCTATCTTGTTGCACAGATGCGCGGTCGCTTCGAAGGCGCGCATCTCGGTGTAGCGGATGGTGACGAGCGTCTTCTTCGTCAACAGAAAGCCGACCGGTGTCGGTCCTTCGTCGTCGTTATGTGCGGAAACCGGCGTGGAAAGCTGCAGCACGCCGTCTTCGAACTTGAGGCGGCTGGAAGATTCGATCTCTTCCAGCTCATCGCGCTCGGGAATGTCGATGCCGATAGCCCGCGAAATTGTCTTCACCTCGTCCGCGGTTGGATCGTCGAGATCGATCCAGATTGCTTCGGCCGGGTCTTTCACGTCGCTTGGAAACAGGTTGAGCATCGCATCCCTCGAATCGATACAAAGAATAGACCCCGCTTTGCGTTCCCGCGCGGGTTGCCGCGGAGTTACGCGGCCGTTAGCCTGCGCGCGGTTTTCATCGGCTGGGGAGTATCCATGCGTTCAAAAGGGAAGTTGGCGGCGTCGCTTTTGCTGGGCGCCGCGATGTTGTTTGGCGGCGGCGCGCAAGCCGCGGATATGGTCATTCACGCGGGCAAGCTCATCGACGGCGTGTCCAAGACGCCGCAGAGCAATGTCTCCATTCTGATCCACAACGACCGCGTGTCCGGCATTCAGTCCGGCTTCGTGAACCCCAAGGGTTTCACGGTGATCGACCTGTCGAAGCAGACGGTGCTGCCGGGCATGATCGACTGCCACGTCCATGTGAGCGGGCAATTCGACGGCGGCAATCCGATCGCCGAGTCCGTGACGGAGACGGAAGACGACTCCGCGGTGCGCTCCACTGCTTATGTGCGCAACACGCTGCTCGCCGGCTTCACCAGCGTGCGCGATGTGGGCGGCGCCATCGGCGTTGTCGTGGCGCTCAAGAAGGCGATCAACAAGGGCATCATCGAGGGCCCGCGCATGTGGGTGGCGGGTCCGCCGCTCGGCCCCACGGGCGGCCATGCCGACGCGCTGAACGGTCTGGATCCGGGGCTTTCGCATGCCGGATGGACCGACAACATCGTCAACAGTCCTGAAGATGCGCGCCGCATCGTGCGCACGCTGCGCCGCGAGGGTGCGGACCTGATCAAGATCATGCCATCCGGCGGCGTGCTCTCCATCGGCGACGATCCGGGTCTGCAGCTCATGGCCGATGACGAGATCAAGGCCGTGGTGGACACGGCGCATTCGCTCAACATGAAGGTCGCGGCGCACGCACATGGCCTCAAGGCGATCAATTCCGCGGTGCGGCTGGGCGTGGACTCCATTGAGCACGGCAGCTTCGGGGATTCGACCAGCTATCAATTGATGAAGCAGCACGGCACCTATCTGGTGCCTACCATGCTCATCGCGGACGCGGTGCTGCAGGTTGCAATCCATCATCCGGAGCAGCTCAACCCGTCTTCGGCGGACAAGGCCAAGCGCGTGGTTCCGGTGATGAAGAAGAACCTGCATGACGCGTATGTGTCGGGCGTGAAGATCGCCTTCGGCACCGATCAGGGACTTGTGCCCCATGGCCAGAACGCCAAGGAGTTCGCGCTGATGGTGGGCGCGGGCATGAAGCCGATCGACGCGATCTGGGCGGCCACCGCCAATGCCGCCGACCTCATTGGCGACCCGCAGGATATCGGCAGCGTGCAGAAGGGCCGCTATGCCGACATTGTGGCCGTGAACGGCGATCCGCTGACCGATGTCCGCCAGCTCGAACATGTGACGTTCGTGATGAAGGGCGGCACGATCTACAAGAGCAACAACCAGATCATCCCGCGCCAAACCGGGACGAAATAGGTTCCATCCGCATCCGGTGTGATCGGCGGCACTTTCGAAGCGGTGCCGCCGTCACCATTCTCCCGGTCACCATCGGTTCGGGAGGCCTGCGATGCTGCGTGGAAAGCTCTTTGCGATTGCGGTTCTGGGTGCTTGCATCCTGTCTGTTTCATCCGCCGTGGCGGACAAGGGCGATGTCGCCGGTTCGCACGATTACGCGGGCATCGGCCGCTTCGCCGGCAGCGTGATCACCGGCTATCAGGTGAAGGATTTCGACGCGGCGACGATTCAGGCGGCCGCCTTCAAGGATGGAAAAGCGAAAGACGAGCGCCGCCTCGAAGGACGCGTGACGCGCATCGCATACAAGGCTGCCGCCGGGCCTTCGATCCTGGAAGTATCGCGCAACTATGAGCAGCAGCTCATCAAGGCAGGATTCAAACCGCTTCTGACCTGCGACACGGATGCCTGCGGCGGCATCCCGTTCTCGGAGAATGTCGGCGCGCTGCCGGTGCCGCAAATGTGGCTGGACGGCTTCGATTTTCACTATTTCTCCGCGCGCAAGCAGGACGGCGGCCACGACACCTACGCTTCTGTCGCCGTCAGCAAGAACAATGACGAGATCTACGCCCAGCTCACCGTCGTGCAGATCAACACGATGGACGACAAGATGATCGATGCCGCGGCGATGTCGAAGGGCCTGGGCGACAAGGGGCACGTCGCGCTCTACGGCATCTATTTCGACACCGACAAGACGACGCTCAAGCCGGAAAGCCGTCCCACGCTGGACGAGATCGCCAAGCTTCTAAAGGGCCAGCCGAAGCTGTCGGTCTATATTGTCGGACATACCGACAGTCAGGGCGGCTACGACTACAACATGAACCTTTCGCGCGGACGCGCGCAGGCGGTCGCCACCGATCTGGTTTCGCACTATGGGATCGACAAGGCGCGGCTGAAGACGGCCGGCGTCGGTTTCCTCGCGCCTCTGGGATCGAACCAGACGGAAGATGGCCGCGCGCTCAACCGGCGCACGGAGCTGGTCGAGCCCTGACGGCGCGCTTCAGACCAGCGCGCCGTGGCAGTGCTTGAACTTGCGGCCTGATCCGCACGGGCAGGGGGCGTTGCGCTGCACGCGGCCCCAGGTCTGCGGATCGTTCGGATCGACGGGACCGGTATAGGTCCGCACCGGGCGCATCACGCCCTCGCGTTCCGGATCGCCCGACATCTCGTCTTCGCCGGTGAGCGGATTGATGTGCGAGGCATGCATCTGGATCGGTGCGCGCTCCATCGGCGGCGGCGGTTCGCCCGTCTGGATCTGGATGTGCATGAGCTGGCGCACGACATCCAGGCGCAGCTTGGAGAGCAAGGCTTCGAACAGCTCGAACGACTCCTGCTTGTATTCGTTCAGCGGATCGCGCTGGCCGTAGCCGCGCAGGCCCACATATTGGCGCAGGTGATCCAGATTAATGATGTGCTCGCGCCAATTGTGATCCAGCGTCTGCAGCAGGATCGCCTTTTCGACATAGCGCATCACGTCCAGGCCGGAATTGGCGGCACGCTCTGCGGCGCGGGCATCCACCGCTTTGAGAATGCGCTCACGCACTTCCTCATCGGCGATACCTTCTTCCTTCGTCCAGTCGACGATCGGCAGATCGACGCCGAAGAGATCGTGCACTTCCTGATGCAGGCCCGCCGCGTCCCACTGCTCGGCATAAGCTTTCTCGGGAATGTGCTTGGCGACGAGATCGGCGACCACTTCCTCGCGGAAGTCGGCGATCTGATCGGACACTTCCTCCGACTCCATGATCTCCTTGCGCTGCTCGAAGATCACCTTGCGCTGGTCGTTCAGCACGTCGTCGTATTTCAGGATGTTCTTGCGCATCTCGAAGTTGCGCGCTTCGACCTTCTGCTGCGCCTTCTCGAGAGCCTTGTTCACCCACGGATGGGCGATGGCTTCGCCTTTTTCCAGACCGAGGCGCGTCAGCACGGAGTCCATGCGCTCGGAGCCGAAGATGCGCATGAGATCGTCCTGCAGCGACAGGAAGAACTTGGACGCGCCCGGGTCGCCCTGACGGCCGGAACGGCCGCGAAGCTGGTTGTCGATGCGGCGGCTTTCGTGGCGCTCGGTGCCCACGATGTAGAGGCCGCCGGCGGCTTTCGCGCGCTCCTTGTCGGCGGCAACTTCCGCCTGGATCTGTGCGGAGCGGGTGGCGATCTCGTTTTCGTCGAGCAGGCCCGCCAGTTCGGTCTTGATGCGCATGTCGGCGTTGCCGCCGAGCTGAATGTCGGTGCCGCGGCCCGCCATGTTGGTGGCGATCGTCACGGTGCCGGAAACGCCGGCCTGTGCCACGATGCTCGCTTCCTGCTCGTGGAAGCGCGCATTGAGGACGTTGTGCTTGATCTTGCGCTTCTTCAGCAGCGCGGAGAGGGATTCGGACTTCTCAATCGAGGTCGTGCCGACGAGAATTGGCTGCCCGCGCTTCTGGCAGTCTTCGATCAGCTTGATGATCGCCTCGTCCTTCTCTTCCAGTGTGCGGTAAACTTCGTCGTCAGAATCCTTGCGCGCTACGGGACGGTTTGTCGGGATCTCGATCACGTCGAGATTGTAGATGTCCATGAACTCGGCGGCTTCGGTGAGCGCCGTGCCGGTCATGCCCGCCAGCTTGTCGTACAGGCGGAAATAGTTCTGGAAGGTGATCGAGGCGAGGGTGACGTTCTCCGGCTGGATCGCCTGGTCTTCCTTCGCTTCCAGTGCCTGATGCAGACCTTCCGAATACCGGCGGCCTTCCATCATGCGGCCCGTGAACTCGTCGATGATGACGACCTTGCCGTCCTTCACGATGTAATCGCGGTCTTTCAGGAACAGTTTGTGGGCCCGCAGCGCCTGGTTGGCGTGGTGCACCATGTTGATGTTCTCGATGTCGTAGAGGTCGCCGGTCGGCAGTAGGCCGTCCGCGCGCATCAATTCGACCAGCCGTTCATTGCCGCTTTCGGTCAGCGTGACGGTGCGCTGCTTCTCGTCGAGCTCGAAGTCTCCCTCTTGCAGGCTCGGGATCAGCTTGTCGACGGTGCGATAGACTTCGGTCTGGTCGTCGGTCGGGCCGGATATGATGAGCGGTGTGCGCGCTTCATCGACGAGAATGGAGTCCACTTCGTCCACGATTGCGTAAGAGTGTCCACGCTGCACCATCGTGGCAGCGGAATACTTCATGTTGTCGCGCAGATAATCGAAGCCGAATTCGTTGTTGGTGCCGTAGGTCACATCCGCGGCATAGGCTTGCTTGCGTTCATCGTCGCTAAGGCCGTGGATGATGCAGCCGGTGGTGAGGCCGAGGAAGCGATAGATCTGGCCCATCCAATCGGAGTCGCGCTTGGCGAGATAGTCGTTCACGGTGACGACATGCACGCCTTCGCCGGCGAGCGCATTCAGATAGACGGGAAGGGTGGCGACGAGCGTCTTGCCTTCGCCGGTTTTCATCTCGGCGATGTTGCCGCCGTGAAGCACCATGCCGCCCATAAGCTGCACGTCGAAATGCCGTTGCCCGAGTACGCGCTTGGCGGCTTCGCGCACGACGGCGAAGGCTTCGGGCAGAAGAT
>JBQCJO010000423.1:0-7593 GCA_051952735.1 Rhizomicrobium sp. | reverse complement strand
ATGGTGGGCGCGACAGGGATTGAACCTGTGACCCCTCCCGTGTGAAGGGCTTATGCCACTTTGATTTCGTTATTTTTTCCGTCTTCGCGTTGGCCATTCCACGCATTTTCCACGGGTAGCAAATCAGCGCGGCGGCTTTCCTCAGATGCGACTGTGTGAATGTAGCGTGATGCGCTGTCTTCGTCGCGCCACGCTCCAGTTGCTATCAGACCTTTAGTATCGAGTTTTCCATATCTACGCATCCAGGTAGCGTAGGTATGGCGCAGAGTGTGAAAAGTGACGAAGGACAGATCATCTCCAGCTCGCTTCTTAGCAGTGGCAAGCAACGAGTAAAGTCTGCCGCACTTAGTAAAACGAAATACCTTTTCGGCTTTGCGGTCTATCCCACGAGGATGAGCGTTGAGTGCCTCAACTATATGAGGGGGCAGATGGACGCCACGAGGATCACCATTTTTAGTTACCTCGATATAAGCGATTGCGTTATCAAGTTCTAATCTGGCAACCTTGAGGTTGAGCGCCTCACTCAGGCGCATTCCAGTGTAGCAAAGCAGTCTGAGGAATAGCTCGAACTCGACATCTATATGCCTTGCAGCATCAAAAAGACTAAATGCTTGTTCTGCACTCAGCCAATGGGTGCGCTGACTTCCTCTCCAGCCCTTTGGGCGACGGATTTTTCTATCTACTCCGGCATACTTCAAAACCGCCGAAACAACCGTATGAACTTGACGGTTTCTAGTAGCTGGTGTGGCTTTCGGATAAAGTCTGATTGCAAGCTCATCTACAACTTGCTGGGTAATCGAGCGCAGCGGCATTTCGGCTAACACCACGAGAACCGCCTTCATAAACCTCTCATTCCTCGTCGCCGCCATATAGTTGACTGCGGCATCCATGAACGTGGGTTCACCTGGGGCTACGAAAACTCCCCTTTCGATTTCCTGCTTTAAGCGCTTGAGGAATTTCACTGCAACATTGCGCTCACTCGATTTTGCGCTTCTATCCACATATTGTCCGAGGTAAGTCCCCCTAACGGAATAGAAAGGGGTCTTCCCTGGGCGCGGATCGATAATTTTGAGCGGCATGAGCTATTCTTACCTATTGAAACCGTGGCTACTCGCATAACTTCGCGCAGCTTCAGTATGTCCTCTCCTGTAAGGATTTTTCTACATCCGTTCGAATAGTAGTACGGGTAGTCCTTCAGCAATTCCTGCAGCGCCCTTTTCGAAACACGCAAAATCGCAGCTGCCTCTTCCATATTGTAAGCTGGTGGAACATCTTGAAACGCTGCGCAGAGCATAAATTCGAATACAAATGAGATTGATTGTGGAAGCGAGGGCACCCTCGTTATCGCGTCGGCGATGACTAAAAGACCGCCAATATCGATAGTCGAATTGTCCAGTTCTGCGTTTTAAAAGCAATGAGAATCGTATGGATGATTCTCTCAATTCTGCCGTCAGCGCCCAAATTCGATTGATTAGAAATTCTGTCCTTGCTCCCGCAAGTCCGTCGGTGAAACCAGAACTATCGCAGAGACCCTCAAGACCTCTCCCAATCCTCTAATGATACTTCAGGCAGCGATCCCATATTTCTCAGAGTTCATTTTGAGCCACGCCTGCTTCTCGGAAGCGCTATAGATGCGTACAGCGCCACGGCTGATATTTGTGTGGGGGCCTCTCTCCGGTTGACGATCCGGGAATGCGATTTCTCTAACGCTTCCCATGTGTCTAGTTTTCGTCCAGTCAATCTTCGTCATGCTCAGTTCCTCTGTATGATTTTGTTCGTAAAAACGTTTTGTGGTTACAGTTCTTTTGAAGCTCTCTTCGATTTGCTCGATTGATGGACCCAAGACTGTCATCCAATTTTCTTGTCTGACCTGCTGTCTGACTGCAAAGTCACTCGCGTACTCCGCGACACGTAGAACGTCGGACAATTCGACTTTTTGTAAATCGGTCGTTTTTAGCGAAATGCGTCCCCTAAGACGGAGATACATAGGAAGGAGCAAAGTGTTATTTCCGATAAGGTCGGATAATTTCTGCGCTATCGTTGGATGCGCTAAAACGAGTGCGTGATGATGTAGCGTACTAGGAGAGGAATGGCTCCCAACCACAACTTTGCCTTTTCCAGGCTTTGAACCAGCTTCATCGATAAAAGCAAAAATGAATGGTTGTAACGGTCTATTGCGCTTGGAATTATATTTTTTGGGATGAACAAGAAGTGGCAGAAGTACCGCTTTATAGAATTCCTTAAGTTTGGTTTCCGCTGCTGAATGCGTAATCGAGGAACTTTTTGGTTCTTTGTACGTTAGGGTGAGGAAGAACGTCTGATACTTGAATTTCGACGCCAAGTTACGAGCTGTATCGTTTATAAATTGGGCAACTGCATTCTTCGGATAGGAATGATGTTTAATCACGTATTCCATAGATGACCAAGAACATCGATTGATTTATGTGGCGTTTGGCCTATCCACGAATGAACCGCTTCTCTGATAATTTCTGATTGCGGAATTGCACGTTCCTTAGCTGCTGTATGTAGGTCATCAAGCAGCACCTTAGGTAATCTGAATGTTCTCCTTACTTCGTATTTCCTATTCAATAGAATTCCCTCTTATTGACGTTTCTTATTTTTAAAATAGAGCAACAGACAATAGTTACTCATTAGGCCGTCTTTTTGACGATCCGAATTCGTTTAGTTCGATCAATCTTGCGGATGGATGCCAGCCGTCTAATTCGATTGTATTCTATATATGTCCGACAGCGAGTGACGGCGGACGTATGATTGGTCGAAAATAAGAATTTCGTATGGAAAAGCCGAATTGTATATGTCGGTTTCTATTGATCAGAAATTTGAGGAAGCGTTGGCTTCCGCGATTGGAAATTCCAGTAAGAAAAAGTGGCAATCGGTCTTCGGCCCAATGCCGTCCGTTCCAGCAGGCTTAATTTGGCCGGAAGCGTCTAGCGCTTGGATTTCAATCTACCCCTGCCAGACCGTTTTCCCGCTTCCCCGTCTAGTTCTACCGTGACACCTAGAAGCTCAATGTGGTTCACCCCAAGTGCGGTAGCCAATTCGTAAAGGGTTATGATCGTGGGGTTTCTTTTTCCGTTTTCAAGATCGGAAAGATACTGCTGACTGAAGCCTGACCGTTCGGCGAACTGCTCCTGCGTCAGGCGCTTTTTCCGCCTAATCCGCTGCACGTTCTGCCCGACCAACTTCCGCATATCCATGATGCGGTTGAAGTCAGCAGATTACACACTATAAAGTTTATCTTCTATAGTATGTAAAAAGGGGATGGGCATGAACGGGGTGACTAAGGCAATATTGATGCTTGGTGGATTGGCGGCAGCGGCTGTTGCGGGTTTCGTGCTATATCCCCTCATCCGGCAGACCGCGCCGATGGCTACACCCGCTCATAAGACCGCTGGGGCAAGAGCTAAGCCCGAACAATTCAAAGGGATCGTGCGTTCAACCGACGATGATTGGACTGTCTTCCATGGTGAGGACCAGATGACAGACACGAGTGTCATCCAAGCGACCAAAGATTATCAATCTGCCGATGTACCTGGAGATTTTCCACTCAGGTTCATTTGCAGACCTGACAAGGTTGAATTGGAAATCAACTATCGTGCAACGAAGAATTCTACCTGCGCAGATTCTGCTCTGGCGGTGCAGCGGAACATCATCGCGGACGAGTGGAACAAAGAAAATCCTGATTTGGCTACAAGCCCATATTCAACACCAGTCGAGACGCGGGTGAACGGCAAGGAAATGAAGCAGGCACTCAGAGAGCAAAAATTCTGCAATACTGTAACTCTCGACTACAAGAATGCGGAAGAGACTGAGACGCTCAACGGCGAAACGTTTGTGCAAGTGGATCGTGACTCCGCAGATGTGGAGAAGACGCTGTTTTCAGCGCAGCGATACTTGGTGAGGATTCATTTGAAGCATGGGCAAGCGGTGCTTTTGAGCATCGATCCTCAATCAGCAGGGCTGAGAAAATTCTATTCAGCGTGTAAGGCCAGCCAACTGCCTCCAAAATAGACGTGAGTTAGATATCAATCGCACCTCACGATGCATGTCGGGAGGAGAAATACCGTGCCCAACGTGCCCCATCGTTTATTGATGGGTGTGTGAGGGCACCTCCTCTTCACCGCCTTTCCCTGGCCGCCCTGTGCGCGCTGGAGGAAAAAGGCAGCACATTCCAAACCTGGCCACTCTTACGTGACGCGAGATTCGTCACATCAACTCGCCTCTGCTCCGAGGCAAACCACCAAAGGACTTGCCCCTGCCCACGAATCTGTCAAACTCCAATCAACGTCCGTTGATAGGATTTGTATGATGGCCGAACGACCAGCTTATGTTTGCTATTTGCGCGTAAGCACCACTCAACAGGGCCATTCAGGGCTGGGCCTCGAAGCTCAGCGCGCTGCGGTTCATCAGTTCGTCGCTGCCCGCCAAGGCCGGATTATTGCGCCTGAGTTTGTCGAAATCGAAAGCGGGAAAAACAGCAAACGGCCAGAACTCGCAAACGCTATAGCGCGGTGCCGAAAAACGGGGGCTACTTTGCTGGTTAGTAAGCTTGATCGCTTGTCGCGCAATGTAAGCTTTCTGATGACGCTCCGTGATAGTGGCATTGAGCTAGCTGCTGCTGACATGCCGGAAGCAAATACGCTGATAGTCACGGTTATGGCAGGCTTGGCGCAACATGAAGCCGAGATGATCTCGCAGCGTACAAAAGCGGCGCTCGCTGCCGCCAAAGCCCGTGGAGTGAAACTTGGTGGATACCGCCCCCGTGGTGGGAGGGTTGGCGACTATCAAGAATTAGGTGTTATCGCGAATGCACAACGCGCTAAGGACGACGCCGAACAATTGCGTGAAGATGTCGAACCGCTTGTTCGAGAGGGGTTGTCACTTCGAGGCATCGCCGCCTACCTCAATGCGAACGAAATTCGCACGCCACGCAAGAAAGTTTGGAGCCCACAGTCGATTAAGAATCTGGTGAATCGTTTGAATATCGCTCGCAATTAATCTCATGCTAAATCGTTCTACGAATTAGAGAGAGCACTTTCGGTCGAATCGTTTCCTCATCGACACTTCCTTTCAATAGTTCGAAGACAATCTCCACGAGCGTGAGCGCTAGAAGCATTTGCAATGAGCCAGCGATATCCCCTCCAAGCGTCAACTCATCGAGGAAAGTCTTTCCCAGAAATACATTTGTCATAGCACTATCAGAAAAGTCTACTGGCCGACTTACCGCGACAGATCTGTTTCGAACTGCTTCAGGTGCACCGACCGTTTCAATTGCACTCTTCAACATCTCTGGAGCGTATTCGACGCTTAGTACGTTCACTCGAAGCTCATCAATGGCAGCAGGGTTTACAGAAAACTGTTCAACGATCTCCTTTTCAAATGCCTTGATCGAGGTTGCCAACGCTAGGCTTGCAATTTGGGTTGCAAAAGACCCGTCCAAAGCCATTATCGACACAACGACGGGCTTTCCTAATTCAAGGCGAAGCGTCCACAGTTGTGTCTCATCATCCTCCTGTCGCGACGCGATATCTATTTCCAGTTTATTTATCGCTTGAGACAGCGCGTAAAATGCGTAGCGGCTTTTCGTGTTCCGCAGAGCCGCAGCCAGAACGATAACTGAATAGAGCACTCTCCATTCAGATAAGTTGTCTTCACTAAGTTTCAGTTGATCAAAGAACGAAGCGATATTCAGAACTACAGGATCGATCATCCAACTAGGCATATGCGACAACATTTCGTTTACATGTTGACCGAGCACGCTTAGGAGGGCAGTTCTGGGTGCGTATTGGATGATTAGCCGCGTTGCATAGACGAAATCCGAAACAAAATCGGCATATGTCGGCGGCTGAACAGAAAAAGCCAATTGCAGCCCACGCAAATATGCCTTGGGATCATTTTCTATCGTTAGCAACGTAGCTCGGGGCAAACACGCGGCGGCAAGGGTCTGATCACCGTAGGTGAGAGCATTTTTCGTTGCCTCGAAATAGTGTTCTGCCGCTTGTAGATCGTCGCCTAGGTGCTGTTGGGCGCGCGCCGCCTCGATATGCGCGTGCGTAAGTTCATAATAATCGAGTGTGTTGGACAGCAGGCTTCTCGCATGAGTGGCGTACTGAAACGCTTCCGACGCGTTCCGCAGCCTATTAATATTAGTTGCATCCGCGATATCATTTAATTGTTCGGCACATAGCCTTGACGCCGCTGCCTCTACATCCTTTCGTCCACACTTCTGAGCGGCTATTCCGCTCAATTTGTATTGCTCTATCGAGTCGAGAACTCGATCTTGATCCGAAAATACATTTCCTAGATTTGTCAGATTTATTGCGCGGAGATATTCGTCACCAAGTTCTTCCGCTATCGCGACAGCCTCCTTGGCTACTTTTTCTGCCTGGTCATACTCTTTCCTAGCGCGATACTGCCGTGAAAGAACATTGCATATCCAAGCCCGCTCACGTCTCCGGTCGGTCGCTTCGTCCTGTTTCGCAAGGAATTCTTCGAGAAGCGCCGCGCCCTCAACGCTGTCGCTGTCTTCTGCGATCAATGACGAAGCAAGGTTCCTTTTTGCTAAGTCTACTCCATATTCGTCTCCAACTTCCTCGAACGCAGCTAGAGTTGGTCGAAGTATCTCAACACTTCGCTCGTACTCCTTCGTCCCCATATAGATTGCAGAAAGTTCCAAGCCAACTTTCGCCTGGTCAAAGGAACGACCCTCCTCCTTGTATTTTTCGTACACACCTCGAAGTTTCGCAACATCCTCGGGAGCAAGTGTACGCTTTGCCTGCTGGCCGACCTGGATATCTTCTACGGTCTCAAGAGCGTCCGCGCCCAATCCTTCGGCGAGCTTTCTCGCGCTTAGCAGCAATTCGTCTGCACGAGAAAGATTGCCCATTTGCTCGAGCGCATAGCTCAACTGCAGACTGAGATAGAAAGCTTGCTCGGTTTTTCGGTTTGCTTGAGGACTGTCCAAAAACTGCGTCGCGATGGTTGTCGCAGACCGCCAATCCCCGTTCATAGCTGCCTGCCGAAGCGCGCTTAACGCGAATTTACTCTCACTACCATCACTCGAATGCGATGCTGCAAGATAAGCCTCTTGAAAGCGCTGCCGCTTCGCAAATGTTCGTGACAATCGACCGCTATAAAATTTAATACGCTGCTTCGACTTGCGGGCTCGATCAATCAATGCTTGCGCTACTTCCTCATGAGTTAGTCGATAACCTCGTGGCGTATCGTCAACGAGCTCAATAACTGATTGAAGCTGGTCCCCTAGGCTCTCAACAGTAAACTCGTCTTGTCCTTTTAATGCTATCAACAATTCAGCATCTAAAGGCACGGGAGAGAGGGCCAAGTAGGTCAATATTTCGCGCGCGGATGAATTCAGTTGATCGAGCGCGATCCGAAGTCGCGGGCTATTTCTGTCTGCCAGTGCCCACATATCGGATATTTTTTGTGCAGCTTTGTGATCGATTCCGCTGCCTTGAGCGTCTGCTAAAAGCTCAGACTGGGTAAGCGGTTGAACCTCGATGCCAAAAGTAGTCGCTGCATGCTCTCTAGATGTAACCACTACCTTACGACCGT
>JBQCJO010000422.1:0-8410 GCA_051952735.1 Rhizomicrobium sp. | reverse complement strand
ACAATGAAGTAAGTGCCGTCATCGATGAGCTGTGTGTCGAGGCCCATAACGTCGAATGAGGCCTCGACCTGCTCCGGCGACAGAAACGCCTTCTGCAATTCGCGGATGGACGACGTCATCAACGCTTTCAATTGCGGAACGTCTTCGCGGCGCGCAAGCCGATGCGTGAACATCACCAGTCGCCTTTCAGCGCCTGCGACACGGCAAGCGAGGCCAGCGCCGCCGTGTCCGCGCGCAGGATGCGCGGGCCGAGCGTGACCGGCGTGACGAATGCGTGGCCGCGGATCAGTTCGCGCTCCGCCGGATCGAAGCCGCCTTCAGGGCCGGTGAGGATAGCGAACGCGCTTTCTTTGAGATCGCGCACGGCTTCGGCGATCGGTCTCGCATCACCGCCTTCGTCGCAGAACAGAATGCGCCGCTCTCCGGGCCAGTGCTTAAGAAGCTTGTCGAGCGTCACCGCTTCACGGATGTCCGGAACGGTGAGACGCTCGGATTGCTCCGCCGCTTCGATCGCGTTGGCCGCCATACGCTCTTCGTTGACGCGGGTGACGATGGTGCGGCGGGTGAATACGGGCTGCAATGCGCGCACGCCGAGTTCGGTAGCCTTCTGCACGACATAATCGGCAGGCGTCTTCTTGATCGGTGCGAAGCACAGCCAGACATCGGACGTGCCTTTCTGGGTGCGCGTCCGCTTCTCACATTCCAGCACGCAGCTTCGCTTGGAGACATCGGCGATACGCGCCAACCATTCGCCGTCGCGGCCATTGAACAATGACAGATAATCACCTGCCTTCGCGCGCATGACATGCAGCAGATAGTGCGCCTGGGCATCGTCCGGCACGACCCGCACGCCGTTGGCCAATGCCGCTGTCACAAAGAGGCGCACCTTGCCGCCGGGCTCTTTCAACTCGCTCGTCATCGCTTTCTCAAATACGCGGACCGTGACAGATTGGGCCATGGTCGTTGAATCACAAGCCCCCGCGGACGCCATTCCCCAAAGCTGGGTCGATCGTGTGCCGCGCGAGGTGCAGCCTTATCTCCGCCTGATGCGCCTGGACAGGCCCATTGGCACATGGCTGCTGTTCTGGCCTTCGATTTTCGGCATGGCGATCGCAGAGCACGGATTTCTGTCGCACCTCAATGACTGGAAGCTGATCGTCCTCTTTGCCGTCGGCGCCATCGTGATGCGCGGCGCGGGCTGCACCTTCAACGACATCGTGGACCGCGACATCGACGCGAAGGTGGAGCGCACGCGCGGGCGGCCCATTCCGTCCGGCGCGGTGAGCGTCCAAAACGCTTTCGTCTTTCTCGGCGTGCTCTGCCTCATCGGGCTTGCGATCCTGCTCACGTTCAACTGGTTCACCGTCGCGCTCGGCGCGGCATCGTCGATTCTGATCGTGGCCTACCCCTTCATGAAGCGGATCACCTGGTGGCCGCAGGCCTGGCTGGGGCTCACCTTCAATTGGGGCGCGCTGATGGGCTTCGCGGCGCTGAATGGGAATCTTTCGCCCGCCGCATCCGTTCTCTACGCGGGCTGCTTCTTCTGGACCCTGGGCTACGACACGATCTACGCCCATCAGGACACCGAGGACGACGCGCTGATCGGCGTGAAATCCACCGCGCGGTTGTTCGGGCAGATGTCGTCGCTCTGGATCTCCGGATTTTACATCTTCACGTTCGTCTTCATTTCGCTGGCCGGGGTTTCGGCAACGCATAGCTGGTGGACGGTGGCATTGATGCTGCCCGCCGCAGCGCACCTTTTCTGGCAGGTATCGCGGCTGCAGATTCACGATGTTCCATTGTGCCTGACCCTCTTCCGCGCCAACCGGGAGAGTGGTTTGCTCATCGCGCTGGCACTGACCGTGGCCAGCTACGGCTGACGGGGGAAACGACATGCTGATCCATTTGCCGGAGTCGGTGATCGCGCTGGTGTTCTATGCGCTGTGGGCGATCGCGCTGGTGCTGATGATCGCGGCCGACCGGCTGCTGCTGATCTTCCGCGGCCAGGTGAAGAACAACGAGTTCCTTTCCGGCGTGCCGCACGGCAATGACAGCTACTGGCGCATCAACCGCGCGCAGATGAACGCGGCGGAGAACCTTCCGATTTTCGCGGTGATCGTGCTGGCGGCATGGATCGCCGGAACGGAAAGCCATGTGTTCAACCTGCTGGCGATGGTGGTGCTGGTGTTCCGCATCATCCAGTCGATCATCCACATCGTCTCGGGGAGCCAGATCGCGACGTGGTTCCGCACCGCCGCGTTCGCCGTGCAGATCGTATGCGAAATCTGGATGGCCCTTATGATCCTGCAATCGGCGCAGGTGATCTGACCTTCTTGTGATCGCTGCCTATGTATGTCCGCGCTAGGTTTGCGCGAGGAGGATCATTCATGCCCAGCAAGCAAACGCTCGATGCCTTCGTGAAGATGGTGGTGGACGGCAAGCACGATCAGGCCATCGCCGAATTCTATCATCCCGACTCCACGATGCAGGAGAATATGAACCCGCCGCGCAAAGGCCGCGACGGCAATGTGAAACGCGAGCGCGCGGTGATGGACCGCTTCGCGGAGATCCATTCTGCGGTCGAAGGACCGATTTTCGTGAACGGCGATCACGTCGTGATCCGCTGGGTGTTCCGCTTCAAGGCCGCGGACGGAACCGGGTTCACGATGGACGAACTCGCCTACCAGCGCTGGGACGGCGAGAAAATCGCGGAAGAGCGCTTCTATTACGACCCCGCGCAGCGCGGATAGCGCCATTGTCATCCCCGGCCGAGCGCAGCGAGGGGAAGGGGACCCAGGTCGGAAACACAGTTCCGACTCTCAAAAATTAGAACGAGCGACCTTTTCCGCGGCGTAGCAGCTTCGCCGCCTGGGTCCCCTTCCCTCGCCTCGCTTTGCTCGGCTCGCCGGGGATGACATAATTGTGGAATGGCCCTGAACCGCTTCGATCCGAACGAGAGATTCACGCCCGCCGAGATGGCCGTGGTGCGGGCGCGTTCGGACGTGACCGGGACGCTCTGCATCGTGCATGCGTGGGTGGTGATCGCGGCGAGCATGGCGCTGTTCGCGATCTGGCCGAACCCGCTGACGTTCCTTGTCGCCGTGATCCTGATCGGCTCGCGGCAACTCGGCCTCGCCATCCTGATGCATGACGGCGCGCATGGCGTGCTCATGAAGACGCATGGCTGGAACGAATGGGCGAGCCAGTGGCTCTGTGCCTATCCGGTGTTCACCGACACCATTCCCTATCGCCACTATCATCTCGTGCATCACCGCACGACGCAGCAGCCGGACGACCCGGACCTGCACCTCTCCGCGAAATTCCCGATCACGCGCGCGAGCTTCCGCCGCAAGCTCATCCGCGACATCACGGGTCAGACGGGATTCAAGCAGCGCCGCGCGCAGATCAAAGCCGCGCTGGGCAAGCTGGGCGCGCCGTTCGCCGAACGCTTTGCGACGTTCCGTCAGAAGCTCGGCGGGCCGATCGTGGCGAACCTCGTTCTTCTTGGCGTGCTGACCGCGGTGGGTCGCTGGTATTTCTATCCGCTGTTCTGGCTGTTACCGCTGCTGACCTGGCAGCAGGTCATCACCCGGGTGCGCAACATCGCCGAGCACGCGATGGTGCCGGACGACAACGACGTCTTCCGCAATGCGCGCACGACCTATGCGACATGGTGGGAGCGCGTGCTGTTCGCGCCCTATTGGGTGAACTACCACGTCGATCACCACCTGCTCTTCTATGTGCCCTGCTACAACCTGCCGGCGTTGCACAAGATGCTGCTGGAGCGCGGCTACGGGCAGCAGATGGAAATCCAGGCGAATTATCTCTCGGTGTGGAAGATCGCTACCTCCAAACCGGAACTCGCGCACGCGGCATAAGCCTCAGCTTGTGCCCTGATCGATCGGCTGCCCGGTCGCTTCGAAATAGGCGTTCTTGACGATGCTGCGCAGGAAGAAAGCGTTCAGCAGCAAGCGCTTCCACTTGTCGTCGCCCGCGAAGCTGGCCTTGAGCGTCTCGAAATCGGTCTGCTTGTAAACATCGTCAAGCTTCACGCCCTTCTTCGCCAGCGGCGCGACCTGTGCGCGCACGCCTTTCAGCGCAGCGATGACCTTGTCGACATAAACGTTGTCCGTCTGCACCTCGCCGTGGCCGGGGATGAGATATTTGGCGCGGTAAGCTTTCAGTTTCTTCAGCACGCCGATCCATGAAGACGGATAAGAAGCGGCGGCATACGGGATGGGATTCACGACGATGTCGCCGGAGCACAGCACCTTCTCCTTCGGAATCCAGATCACGGCGTCGCCATCGGTGTTGGCTTTTCCGAGGAACGCGATCTCGACGGGTTCTTCGCTGTCGGGAATTTTATAGCTGTCCGTGAACGTGACCGCAGCGGGATAGGCCGGCATGTCCTTGTAGCCGGCGACGATGCTGTCGCCGACGTCGATATATTGCTGCCAGCCTGCGCGAACGGAGTCCGGCAAGGAGGCATCCGCGACCTGCTTCTTCGCGTAGTCGATCTCGCCGGCGTAATCGGCGCCGTAGGTCTTGATGTAGTTCATAGGCTTGCCGGTCATGTTCGCCTTGGTGGCCGCCGTGGAGATGATCCTCACATTCGGCCACGCCTTCAGGAACGCGCCGGCGCCAAGATTGTGGTCGCCGTGATAGTGCGTGTAGATTAAATCCTTCACCGGCTTGTCCGAGAACTTCCGGATCTCGGCCACGATGTATTCGCCGGAGGGCGGCGAACCACCCGCGTCCACGACGACCAATCCATCCGATTGCTCGATGACGATGGAATTACCTTCGTATGGCGCGTTGATGGCGATGGGCCGGTAGATCAGATGCACATGCGGCGCGACCTGCGTCGTTTGGCGCACGAAGCCGTCGCTGGCGGCGAACGATGGCGTCGCCGCAAGCAGGAATGCCAAGCCGTAAAACATGGAACGCATGAAAAGCTCCCCGAAGCTCACGGCGTCAGTATGGAGTGATGCGGCCCAGCGAAAAGACACGGCTTCGTGAAAACGCTATCGTAAACGCATTCCACCATTGAGCCTGTCGTGAATCCCATCGACTTCATCCGCGCCAACACCGAACTGCTTTCGCCGCCATTGGTGCCGGAAGTGAAGCTGCATCTGGCCACGGAGATCATGCCGCTCTGGCGCAAGAGCGAGGAAGAACTGGAAGCGATGGGCGTGCCGCCGCCCTATTGGGCGTTTGCGTGGGCCGGCGGACAGGCTTTGGCCCGTTATGTCCTGGACAATCCCGATACGGTGCGCGCCAAGCGCGTGCTCGATTTCGGATCGGGATCGGGACTGGTCGGCATCGCGGCGGCGATGGCGGGCGCCGCTTCGGTGTTGAGCGCGGACATTGACCGTTATGCCGAGGCGGCGATCACACTGAACGCGCAGGCGAACGGGATGGCGATCTCGACAACGACGGACGACATCATTGGCATGCGCGGCGACTGGGACATCATCCTGATCGGCGACATATGCTACGAGCGCCCGCTGGCCGAAAGGCTGCTGGCATGGCTGCGCGACAGCGGCGCGGACGCGCTGCTTGGCGATCCCGGCAGAAGCTATTTTCCGAAAACCAATATCGAACGGCTCGCGCTCTACAATGTGCAGGTGACGCGCGATCTGGAAGACCGCGAAATCCGCGAGACGGGCGTCTATCGCTTCAAGTGAGCGGAATGCGCCAGCGCAGCGACTCCGCATGCGCATAGGCGGCGACTTTCTGGAACCGCTCAACCATCGCGCCGCCATTGGCGAGGATCACGCGCTGGGATGCAATGTTGTCCGGGTCGGTGGTCAGTTCGACATAAGGCAGCCCGAGCGCACGGATTTCGTCCAGAAGCAGCGCGAGTGCGCGCGTCGCGTAACCCTTTCCATGTTTCCATGGCACCACCGAATACCCGATGTGCCCCAGAACATGCGGCGGCAACTCCGCCGTGCCCTTCTGCCAGCGGAATCCGATCACGCCGCAGAATTCGCCGTCCCACATCCAGCGCCGAAAGCCGGGCAAGCGCGCGACCTGCGATCCATCCTGCAAGGTAACGGGCCCGCCTTTCGCTTCGCGATCGTCCTGCAAGGCGATGTAGTTCTCCGCATCGCGCGCGATCTTCGCCAGTTCTTCGTGTGCCGCTTCCGGCCGCATGTTGTCAGGCGACCAGTTCTTCTCAAGCGCGGCGATGTAACCGGGCAGATACTCGCTTGCTGGAACGACAAGCCGCATCATCGCCGGCTCACCGGTGCCGGCCCTGTGTAGCGCGCGCGGGGGCGGATCATCGTTTTGCTTTCGAGTTGCTCGATGGCGTGCGCAATCCAGCCCGCGGTGCGCGACATGGCGAACAGCGTCGTCTCGCTGCCCACGGGCATGCCGAGCGAGCGGCGCATCACGGTGAGCGAATAATCGCAATTGGCGAACTGGCCGGTGGCTTCCTTCACCGCTTGTGGAATTTCCATGGCGAGGCGCTTGTCGATGCCGGCTTTCAGCAGCGCCTTGAACAGAGCATCCGCGCGCGGGTCGCCATCGCGATAGACCATGTGTCCGAAACCGGGGAAGCGTTCGCCAAGCGACACCTTCTCGCGCACGACGGCGGCAATGTCGCCTGCGAGCAATTCATCCACCAGACGCGATGCGAGCGGCCCCACGCCGCCATGCTTCGGCCCTTTGAGCGCGACCAGACCCGCGATCACGCCGTCATAGAGCGAGATGCCGGTGGAGATCGCGCAGCGCAGCGTGAAGGTCGAAGCGTTCAACTCATGATCGGCCAGCAGCACCAGCGCGCGGCGGATGAGATCTTCGGCGTGTTTGTGCTTCGGCGCCCAGGCTTGCGCGATCTGCTTGTGCAGAGGCTCGGAGGACGGTTCGGTCTGCAGCATCGCCGCCGCAACCAGCCGCACGATGCGCGCGCCCGTCGCGGCGCGGCCTTCGCTGGCGCTGTTGTAAGCGCGCGGATCGGCTTCCGCGGCCTGGCTAAGAACCGCGACGGCGCGATCGATGGGTGATGCATCCTTCGTTGCCTCGAGGATCTTGCGCATCGCAGGCGAGATCACCGGCATGTTGGATTTCGCGAAGGGATCGGAGGATTTGGAATCCCATAGCAGCGTCGCGGCCTGCTCGAAGGTGGCGGTCTCGGACAGCGTGGTCGCTTTCACGCCGCGATAGATCGGGCCTTCGAAGGTGATGGTGGAGACGGCGCTGTCCAGGACCGGCAGGTCGGCGGCTTTCAGCCCCTGCCCCTCGACCATCGGCGCGCGGCGGTTCTTCAGGCTGCGCACATCGTCGGCGCGATAGCGCCGGGCGCGTGAGCCGTCTTCCGCAGGCTCGGACCGCACGAGGCCGCGGCTCACATAGGCATAGAGCGTGGCTGGCGAGATAGAGAGCTCAGCGGCCGCTTCGCCGGCAGAGAGATAAAGCGGTGCCTCGGAATTATTCATGTTGATTAAGCTAATCAAGATTGATCCATATGTCGAGCAAGGTCACCTTTGCTGCAACGCAACAAAGGAGCTGGATCATGACCCTGCAGACCGCGAAATCCCCCATCGGCCTCGATGGTGTGGCCGCCGCCGAAACCGCGCTCAGCCATGTGGACGGCGAAAAGGGCGAACTCGTTATCGCCGGCGAATGGGTCGGCGATCTGGCCGCTTCGTCCAGTTTTGAAGGGGTCACCGCCCGGTTGTGGTCCCTGGCGACGACAACCCCGATCAGCGAGGCGGAAGTCCGCGCCGCCCTGGGCGAAGCGCGGGTGCGGGCATTCAAGCGATTGCCCGCTCTGCTCGCCGCGACGGATGGCTTGTCGGTGGTGGACGGCTTCCGCGCAGCGACGGCGGCACTCCATTCCGAACACGGCCTCATCGATGACGCCGCCATTGTTGGCGCCTTGCCGGTGATCGCCTCGGCGCTGGTGCGCCAGGTGAATGGCGAGCCACCCATCGCGCCCGATCCCACGCGCGGCCACGCCGCCGACACGCTGCGTATGCTGCGCGGCGTGCCCGCAAGCGCCGCGGAAGCGAAAGCACTGGACGCTTATCTCGTCACCGTCAGCGACCACGGCATGAATGCGTCAACATTTGCCGCCCGCGTCGTAGCCTCCACGCGCGCCGATCTCTTCGCGGCGATCACCGCCGGCTATTGCGCGCTCACGGGACCGCTGCATGGCGGCGCGCCGGAGCCGGTGCTGGAGATGCTCGATGCCATCGGCACGCGCGAGCGCATCAAGCCCTGGATCGACGATGCGCGTCATCGCGGCGAGCGGCTGATGGGTTTCGGTCACCGCATCTATCGCGTGCGCGATCCGCGCGCCGACGTTCTGAAGACTGCGGTGAATACTTTGGGTGCGAATTCCATTGATCTTCCCTTCGCGGCGGAGGTGGAAGCCTATGCGCGCGAAGCTTTGCGCAAGAAG
>JBQCJO010000421.1:0-7181 GCA_051952735.1 Rhizomicrobium sp. | reverse complement strand
AGTTGCACCGATTGCGTCACCATCAGCGCGAACAGAACGTAGAAGCCCACATTGCCGAGCCTGCCGCGCAATCCGAACCAAATGGCGAGGATCGCCGCATAGAGAATCGCCACCGGAATCAAATTTGCCCAGGTGACGAACAAGATCTGACCGACCAGAAGGTCCTTCAGATGCTCGCCGCCATGCGGATTGTTGGCGAGGATGAGTAGCTCCACGCACGCCGCGACGACGAAGAGAACGCCGATCAGCGCCTCCTGCACTTCCGGCCACTTCTTCTCGGTCCATGTGAGAAGCAATGCGCCGATCAGCGCCGCGCCAACCGCTGCCGCCTGCACGCGCCAGCCTTGCGGCTCGAAACCGAAGGCGTCCGCAGCCGTCACGCCCAATCCCGCCACCTGCGCGATGGCGAGATCGATGAACACGATGCCGCGATTCAACACCTGCTGGCCCAGCGGCACATGCGTGGACAGCACCAGCAATCCCGCCACGAAGGCAGGCAACAATATGGAAAGTTCGATGCTCATTTCTTCAGGCCCCCAAGCATAAGATGGATCGTGTCTTCGTAGAGTGAGAACAAATCCTTCGCGCCATCTGTGCCGCCCACGGTGAAGGGCAGGGCGATGGCCGGAATGTTCGCTTTACCGGCAACGAATTCCGACGGGCGGTCGTCTTCATAGGCAGCGCGGATGATGAACTTCACCGGCTGCTGCTGAAGCTTCTGCAGAACCTGCGCGAGATAACCGCTGGACGGCGGCACCCCGGGCTTGGGCTCCAGCGGCACGACTTCATGCAGCCCGAGCCAGTTCTCCATATAGATCCAGGCGTGATGCTGAACCGCGATGGGCGTGCCCTTCAGCGGCGCCGCTTCCGCCGTCCATTTGGCGATGGCCGCATTCCAGCGCTTCTCGAAATCGGCTTCGCGGCCCTGATAGTAAGCGGCGTTCGCGCCATCGAGCTGCGCAAACCGCGCCGCCAACGCCTTGGCCACCGGGATCATCATGCGCGGATCGGTCTGGATATGCGGATTGCCCGCGGCATGGATGTCGCCTTGCGCGCGGTCGAGCGAGGTCGGCTGCTCGAGCAGATGCACATAACGTGTCGCTTCGAAGGATCCCGGCTGGCCGGGCGCGATCTTCGAATTGTTCGACTGCTGGATGATCATCGGCAGCCAGCCGATCTCCAGTTCTGCGCCGGCGCAGACGGTGATATCCGCGGCGCGCGCATGGGCGATCAGGCTCGGCCGCGCCTGGATCTGGTGCGGATCCTGTTGTCCGGTGGTCGCGGTGTACACATCCGCCTTGTCGCCGCCGATCTCGGTGGAGAGCGCGCCCCATTCCGGCTCGCAGGCGAAGACGCTCAGATTTGCATAAGCCGGTGTTGCTGCGAGGCCTGCAAGCAAGGCGGCTCCGATCAGAAGTTTTCTCATGGTCTTTTCTCCTTAGTAGCGATGGGCGCCGTGCGGCCCGTAGATGACGGTGTATTGGAAGAGGATTTCTTCGTTCGGTTTAAAGTCGGTCTGGTCGTGCGTGTATTTCAGGCGCAGGCGTCCGAACTCGCTGGTGTCGTATTCCAGCAGCGCCGTGGTGGCGCGGGCGGAATGTCCGAAGTCGTCCAGCGCGCTTCCCGCCAGCGACAGCGGAATGTTTCCGGCGTCGAGCTGCGAATAGCGCACGCCGAAGCTCCATTGCGGCATGAACTGATAGACGCCCTGCACATACCAGCCCGTGCTGTCGCGGCTGAACGGCAGCAGATCGAAGTCGCCCTTCTGATGATCCCAGAAGAACTCGCCCACCGCGCTGAAATTGCGCACCGTCGGATTGCCGCCCGGCGCCCATTTGTAGACGAGACTCGCAATGCCCAGATCGCTGTCGCCCGTGAAGCTGTCGTCCACCGGCGAAAGCGGGTTGTCGGTTTCCAATCCCGCCGCGCGCGTGTGCAAATAGGACGCCGCAGCGAGCCATGACGAGCTGTCGTTGATGTCGTTGCCGGCATGCACGAACGCCGTAACGGTGCCTTTGCCGCCATGCGCCGCGCCCGCCGCGGGATATTCGTCGCCGCGGAACCACTCCGCGCCGAATTCCAGGAAAATATCGGTCGGCGCCAGCCAGCGCATCTGCACGCCGTCATCGCCATACTGTGTGTTCAGGAACGCGCGATAGGGCAACGCCGCATCGGAGAAATTCCAGTCTTGCGCGTGGCGCTCGTTGATGTAGCCGATGCCGGAATGGACACGCCCCGCTTTCAGCGTAAAGCCCCATGGCAGATCGGTCGAACGCACATAAGCTTCTTCGACATCCGGGTGGTTCTCATTGTCGAAGGAGATGTCGAGGAAGCCCGCCATCTCAGGATCGATATTCGCGGCGAAAGAGATTTCGGATTCGCCGAGCGAGAAGCCATTGGGCAGCAGTTTCGCATCGTCGCCAATCGCAAAGCCGGAAATGCGTTGCTTGTCCGGATCATGCGAAGAGGCCGAATAGAACCCGTTCAGCACCGCCGCGATGCCGGGATTGAAGGCGTTGGCGGATGCCGGCGGGGCCGGCGCTTCGGTGGGAATGTCGGCTTCGGCCGGCGGCGGTGCGGCTTGCGCGACTTGCTGCACGCTGACTTGCGCCGCCTTCGCATCGCTTTGCGCCGCGACGGCGGACTTGTTCGCGCTTGCTGCGGCCAGTCGCGCGGCCTTCGCTTCGCCTTCGGCTTTCTTGAGCCGCGCTTCGAGGTTCTCGATCCTGGCGCGATATTCGTGATCGATCTGGTTGAGTTGCTTGCGGATCGCCGCAAGGTCTGCGGAATCGTCCGCATAGGCCGGTGTTATCATTGCTGCGGCGCTCATCATGAGAGCCGCGGCCAGACAGATTTTTTTCATGGATATGCTCCGACGCGGTGAAAATTCTGAAGGGAATGGAAACGGTCATGCGCGCGCGAAGCGCGTCGCTGCCGTTGGCGATTTCAGAAGATCAGGCGTGCGGGGGCGCGCGGCCTTGCCAGATATGAGAGATGCTCTCGCGCGCGGCAGGCGCCGCGATGACAAGCGGTATGAAGCTGGCCGCGACGCTCGGCAACGAAAGCGCCACCGCCGTCGGCGATACGAACTGGCCGCCATGCGCGACGGCCTGGCAGATCGGGCAGGAATTCTGATCGTTGAACGGAAGATTTTTCGCCGGCGCACTCTTCCCCGGCGCGCTCGCGACGACATTGTCCGCCGCGAAGCCGGACATCGCGGAGAGAAGGTGAATATGCGTCTGGATCAATTGCACCTGGACTGCGAACGTCAGCATCGCCAGTACGGCAATCCACTGCCGCCAGCCGAATTTGGCCTGCGGTGCGATCGCCTTGGCGTGGATGCTGCGCGGTTTCAGATGCTGGTCCCCTGCAGTGAACGGCGAAATGTATCGCGTGGCTTTTTCGCCGTCACCCTTCAAAATGGCGAGACCTGCGGCGAATTTGCGCCATGCGCCGCGCGCCCATAGTCTCGCGCCATGTCGGCCGGACGATTCACCGTTCTTGCAGCCAGAGGGATCAGCGTTGCGGCCGGCATTGCCGCGGCGGCATGGCTGCTTTGGCTTTTCTATATCTACCTCGCCTCCGAGGCGGTGATCGAGCGGCGCTATACGCTGCCGTCCTCTCTGGTTCACGCCAGCACGAAGGCGGACGACATCGCGCTCGGCAAGCATTGGGCGACGGTCTCGGGCTGCTTCGGCTGCCACGGCGATGACCTGCGCGGAAAACTGCTGACGGACAATCCCCATCTCACCATCTGGAGCGGCGATCTTACCGCGGCCGCAGCGGTCTATTCCGATGGCGATTTCGAGCGCGCCATCCGCCATGGCCTGACGCCGGGCGCCAAGCCCATGTGGGTCATGCCATCCGACACCTTCGCCTATATGCGCGACAAGGATGTCACGGATGTTATCTCCTATATCCGTTCTCTGCCCGAGCATCGCGTACCGTTGCGCAAGACGCATTTCGACTGGAAGGCGCGCAAAGCGATTGTCGCGGGCAAGTTGGTGCCCAAATCACCCAAGGCAGACGAGATATTGAGTCCGGCGGATGAAGGCCCGCGCTTCGATGGCGGCCGCTACCTTGCCTCGATCTCCTGTGCGCAATGTCATGGCGGCGATCTTGCGGGATCGAGCTTTGCGCCGGACCTGAACGTCGCCGCGAAATATACCCGCAGCCAGTTCTTCCGGCTGCTCTATCGCGGAGAGTCGCCGCATGGCTGGCTGCCGAACATGTCGCCGCTCGCCAAAGCGCGGTTCCGCGAGTTCCACGACTACGAAGTCAACGCGCTTTACGATTATCTGATCGCGCGCAAGACACTGGTGCCGTGGACGAAGGAACAGCGCGCCGCGTTCAACGCAAACAGCGGCGCGGATGTAAAGCCGCCGGCCCCGCGCCGGTGATTTTTCCTTTTTGCAGCGGAGCGTGCTAACTCCCGCGCCATGCCGATCCATCCCGTCATCAAGCTTCGCCCCAAGGAAGGCCGCCGCGTGCGCGCCGGCGCGCCCTGGGTGTTCTCCAACGAGATCGTCATGGATCCGGCAACCAAAGCACTCGCCGCTGGAAGCGTCGTCACGGTGCAGGGCGACGACGGCGTTGTGTTCGGCACTGGCTATTTCAACCCGGCCAGCCTGATCGCGATGCGTCTTCTCGATCCGAAGGCGGATGCAGCAATCGATGCGGATTTCTTCGTCACCGCGCTCAAGCGCGCACTGGCGCGGCGCGAGGCACTCTACGATGCGCCTTATTACAGGCTGGTCCACGCGGAAGGTGACGGCCTGCCTGGCCTGGCCATCGATCGCTTCGACGATCTCTGCTCCGTGCAAGTGACGACGGCGGGCATGGAGAAACTCACGCCGGTTCTTCTTGAAGCTCTGGATGCCATGATTGCACCTAAGACGGTGATCTTGCGCAATGACACGCCGTCGCGATCGCTCGAAGGCCTCGGCTCTTATGTGCGCGCCGCGAAAGGCGAAATGCCGGAACGCATTTCGTTGATCGAAAACGGCGTGCGCTATTTCGCCGATATCGGGACGGGCCAGAAGACCGGCTGGTATTTCGACCAGCGCGACAATCATGCCTTCATGGCCAAGCTCGCCAAAGGCCGTATCGTTCTCGACGCCTATTGCTATGCCGGCGGCTTCGGCATCGCCGCTGCAAAGAGCGGCGCGAAAGATGTTGCCGGCATCGATTCATCGCAAGGTGCGCTGACACTCGCCGAAGAAGCGGCGGGGGCGAATGGCGTCAACGCGCGTTTCGTGAAAGCCGATGTGTTCGAAGAATTGGAACGTCTCGCCGCTGCGAACGAGAGGTTCGACGTGGTGATCGCCGATCCGCCGCCTTTCGTGAAATCGCGCAAGGATCTGGAGCCGGGCGCGAAAGCCTATCGCAAACTGGCGCGGCTCGCCGCGTCGGTGGTTGCACCGAACGGCTTTCTCCTGCTCGCGTCGTGTTCGCACAATATCGCGGCGGACCGCTTCGCGCTGGAATGCGCCATCGGCATTTCGCGCGCCAACCGCCGCGGCGCGCTGATCCATCAATCCGGCGCGGGCGCGGATCATCCCGTGCATCCGATGTTGCCGGAAACCGCTTATCTCAAGGCGCTGGTCTACGCTCTGGACTAGGGAATGGGATCGCCGCTGCGCGCGTTCCAGCCGTAATAGATCACGCCGAGCTGCTTCGCGCGGAAACCTGCGACCGCTTCCGTCTTGTCGTCGAACACCAGTGTTTCCGGTGCCGCGCTCGATGTTGTCGGCCATTGCGGCAGCCCCGCGCCGTTGGGATCGCCCGTCTTGGCGAAATTGGTCCAGTAGTCCTGCACCTGCGCGATCATCTTTTTGTCCTTGTCGGTGACAAAGGACGCCAGCATCGCGCCGCGCGGTGTCTTCGAGAAACCGTGCAGCCCGAAGACATAGACGATCTCGCCGCCATGCCCGACGCCCGGATCGCGCCCGCGCAATGCATCGGCGATGTAGCGGAAGTGATAGACGTAAGCCTTCTCGCCCGCCTTCGTCGCATAATGCGCAAAACCCTGCGCGCCGGAGGCGAACAGCGCGTCGCTGAAGAACTGCCGCACGAATTCGTCGTCGTCGATCTTGCTGTCCGCATCATAGAGCGCACGCACTGCGCCGAGCTTGTCGCCGAGCGGTTTCAGCAGACTGTCCTTTGTCATGCCGATCCACGGCATCAACGTCGATTCATTGCTGTTCGAGCCCGCCATATAAGTCGCCTTTGCGATCTTGCCTTCCGCGAATAACCGGGAGACCTGATCGGGCAGCACGGTGCCGTCCACCATCGGCGTGGTGCCGCCTTCCACATTGTCCGTGGCCGCTTGAACGACAGCCGCGGTGGAAAGTGCACGCAGCTTTGCGGGGTCGTTCGTGGATCGCGTTTTTGCGACCAATTGCGCTCCCGCCGCCTGCGCCTCGGTTTCCGTCGGCGTGTGGATGAGGCCAAGCCCGGATTCGGATATCGCTTTGGCGAAAAGCCCGCGCGACAAAGGAGACACCATGAGATCGTTGACGCTCATGCCGCCCGCGGACTCGCCGAAGATAGTGACGTTCGAAGGATCACCGCCAAAGGATGCGATGTTCGCCTGCACCCATTTCAGCGCAGCGATCTGATCCAGCAGTCCGTAATTGCCGTGCGGCTCGTCCGGATGTTCGGCGGCGAGCGACGGCAGATCGAGGAAACCGAACCAGCCGAGGCGATAGTTGAGCGTCACGACGACAACGCCGTGCTGCGCCAGTTCCATGCCGTCATAGATCGAGCTGGCCGATCCGCCGCCGCGGAACGCGCCGCCATAGATCCACACCATCACCGGAAGCTTCGTTCCGGGCGCTGTGTTGGGCGACCACACATTCAGCGAAAGACAGTCTTCGCTCTCGGCAAGCTTCTCTTGCGCATGACGGCCCGCGGGCAAAGGCGCCTGCATGCAGATGGGCCCGAACGTGCTCGCATCGCGAACGCCGCTCCAGTTGGACGCGGGTTGCGGCGCGCGCCATCTCAGATCGCCGACGGGCGGCGCTGCGAAAGGGATGTCTTTGAAGACGGAGATGCCACCATCCGTCGTTCCAGCCAACGCACCCTGCGGGATTGTAACCTGCGGTTCGGCGGCTGCTGCGCCCGTGAACAGGGCAAGCAATGCCCCCGCCAATGCCAGTGCGCGCATAGTCCCTCCGCAT
>JBQCJO010000420.1:0-9377 GCA_051952735.1 Rhizomicrobium sp. | reverse complement strand
CCCTGCCGGGGGTAGAAGCCCTCGCGCACAGCAAGGGCTGAAGCACGTCAGGCGGTTAACCGGCGGCGGATGGCTTCAGACCCGACAACCACGGGGCCTTCATCCATGACTCTCAACAATCTCAGCGACCTCAACGCCATCGCCCGCAAGATGACGGCGAAGGGCAAGGGCATTCTTGCCGCCGATGAATCCACCGGCACGATCCAGAAGCGTTTCGACAAGATCAACGTCCAGAACACCGAAGAGAATCGCCGCGACTATCGCGAAATGATGTTCCGTGCCGCCGACGGCATGAAGCACGTCTCCGGCGTGATCCTGTTCGACGAGACAATCCGCCAGAAAGCGAAAGACGGCACGCCGCTCGTGAAGCTGATCGAGCAGGCCGGTGCCGTTCCGGGCATCAAGGTCGACAAGGGCACCAAGCCGCTGGCGCTGGAGCCCAGCCAGACGGTGACGGAAGGTCTCGACGGTTTGCGCGAGCGTCTCGTGGAATATCACCAGCTCGGCGCGCGCTTCGCCAAATGGCGCGCGACCTACGATCCGACGAAGCCGTCCTACAACGCGATCAACGCCAACGGTCAGGCGCTCGCGCGCTATGCGGCGCTGTGCCAGGAGAACGGCATCGTTCCGATCGTCGAGCCGGAAGTCCTCATGGATTACGACAACGACATCGACGCCTGCGAGCGCATCACCGAATGGGTGCTGAAGGAAACCTTCCAGCAGCTCTATTACGCGAACGTCGCGCTCGAAGGCATGGTGCTGAAGCCGAACATGGTGATCAGCGGCATGAAGGCCTCCAAGCGCGCGGGCGTTGAGGAAGTCGCCGAGCGCACCGTGAAGGTGCTGCGCCAGTGCGTGCCGTCGGCTGTGCCGGGCATCGCGTTCCTCTCCGGCGGACAGTCGGACGAAGAAGCCACCGCGCATCTGAACGCCATGCATGTGTTCGATCCGAATCTTCCGTGGTCGCTCACCTTCTCTTACGGCCGCGCATTGCAGGCCGCGCCGCAGAAGGCGTGGAGCGGCAAGGCCGAGAACGTGGCTTCGGCGCAGGCGGCCTTCGCGCACCGCGCCAAGATGAACGGACTGGCGTCCACCGGTCAGTGGAAAAAAGACATGGAGAAAGCGGCGTAAAGCCAGCGGAATCAATGTGAAGGCGGGCGGCGCGAGCCGCCCGTTTTCGTTTGTGTGCCCCGGTGCTAAACTCGCCGTAATCGTGCAGCAATCATCGGGGGATGTGCTCATGGGGAAATCATTTCGCGTACCGGATATCGGCTTCACATCCGGGCTGGGCAAATGCTCGGTCTGCATGCGAAGCGCTTTCGTGGCGGCGTTGCTCTGCTGGGCCATCGCCGGGTTCGTCTTTTTCGCGACAACCAACATGTGGCTGTTGTCCGGCGCATTCGCGCTGGCGGCTTCATCCACGCTTCTGGTGTTCGCGCATGTGAGCGCGTTCGCGCTGCGCATGGCGCGGGCGACCATGCCGCAAATCGCCGGCGCGGAAGCGGCGGGCATGGACCGGCGCGCGTTCGGCAAGCGGCTGGCGCGCATGTTCGTCTTCGGCGCACTGGTGACGATGGCGCCGTGGTCGCTCGCCAAGGCGCAGGGCTGCAACTGTTACTCGGACAATGATTGCAGTTGTCCATCGGACTTCCCGCAATGCGTGTTCAATCCGGGAACCGGAGAGGCGATCTGCTGCGGCCCCAACAACAATGGCTGCGCCGGGCCGACGCAGACCTGGTGCTGCCCGCCCGGAAGCAGTTGCTCCGGACAGGAAGGCTATTGCTACGCACCGCAATAGTTGCGCTTGGCGTTCCATCGGCTAGAAGGGCGGCATGGATGACAATCGCTGCCGCCTCTATCTGATCACGCCGCCCAAGTTTGAGCCGCGCGCTTTCGCGGAAGAGTTGCGGCGCGCGCTCGATGGCGGCGATGTCGCCTGCCTGCAATTGCGCATGAAAGACATCGGCGACGGCGAGATCATGCGCGCCGCCGAAATCCTCATGCCCATCGCGCAGAAGCGCGGCGTGGCGTTCATCATGAACGATCGCCCCGATCTCGCGCGCATGCTGCGCGCCGATGGCGTGCATGTGGGGCAGGAGGATGCGTCATATGCCGAAGCGCGCGAGATCGTGGGCAAGGACGCCATCGTCGGCGTGACCTGCCACAACAGCCGCGATCTGGCGTTCGAGGCGGGCGAAGCCGGCGCGGATTATGTCGCGTTCGGCGCGTTCTTTCCGACGCAGACCAAAGAACCCAAGAGCGTTGCCGATATCGAATTGCTGCAATGGTGGGCCGAGACGATGAACGTTCCCGTCGTCGCCATCGGTGGCATCACGGTGGAAAACGCCAAGGTGCTGGTGGATGCGGGTGCCGATTTCCTCGCCGTTTCCGCGGGTGTCTGGAGCCACAAAGACGGCCCGCAGGCGGCTGTTAAGGCCTTCAATTCCTTGTTCTAATCGACGGGTTGCGCCTCTCAGCCCCGCCCCGCTATAACCCGCGCGCTCTTTGACCTCGACCCAAACAGGACCGCGGCCCGCGAAAGCGGGTCCTGACAGCTTCCATGGCAAAAATTTCCGGCAACGACATCAAGCCCGGCACGATGATCGAGTATGAAGGCGGGCTGTGGATGGCGGTCAAGACGCAGAAGGTGAAGCCCGGCAAAGGCGGCGCCTACAACCAGGTCGAGCTCAAGAACGTCACCGTCGGCACCAAGCTGAACCAGCGCTTCCGTTCCGATGAGAGCGTCGAAGAAATCTATCTCGAGAAGAAAGATTTCCAGTTCCTGTTCGCGAACGGCGACATGCTCACGTTCATGGACATGGACACCTATGACCAGATCGAACTTTCCATCGAATTCGTGGGTGAAGACCAGGCGCGATTCCTGCAGGACGGCATGAAAACGCTGGTGCAGATGTATGACGGCCGCGCCATCGGCATCGCGCTGCCGCAGAACGTCATCCTCGAAGTGACGGAAGCCGATCCGGTGCTGCGCGGCGGCACGGCGGCGCCGTCCTACAAGGGTGCCACGCTTGCCAACGGCATGAAGATTCAGGTGCCGCCTTTCATCGAAGCCGGCGAGAGGATCGTCGTTCAAACCGAAGACGGCGCTTATCTGCGCCGCGCGGACAAAGAATAATGCCGTATCTGTCGCCCGCCCTGAACGTGATGACGAGCGCCGCGCGCAAGGCGGGGCGCAGGCTCATCCGCGATTTCGGCGAAGTGGAAAATCTGCAGATCTCGTTGAAAGGTCCGGGCGATTTCGTGTCCGTCGCCGATCAGCGCACCGAGAGCATTCTCGTCGGCGAATTGCAGAAGGCGCGCGCTGGTTATCCCATCATCACCGAAGAAGCCGGACTGATCGACGGGCCGGACAAATCGCATCGTTTCATCATCGATCCGCTCGACGGCACGACGAACTTCCTGCACGGCATTCCGCATTTCGCGATCTCCATCGCGCTCGAACGCGACGGGCAACTCGTCAGCGGCGTCATCTACAATCCCATCAGCGACGACATGTTCACGGCTGAGAAGGGCCATGGCGCGTTCCTGAACGACAACCGCCTGCGCGTCGCCGCGCGCAAGGATTTGAAGAACTCTCTCGCCGCGACGGGCATTCCCTTCATGGGGAAGCCGGGCCACGAGCGTTTCAGCGCGGAGCTTTCCGCGGCGATGGCCGTCACAACCGGCGTGCGCCGCTTCGGCTCCGCCGCGCTCGATTTGGCATGGGTGGCCGCGGGCCGCTACGACGCCTTCTGGGAACGCGGGCTGAAGGCATGGGACATCGCTGCGGGCGTGCTCATGGTGCGCGAAGCGGGCGGCGTGGTGAGCGATCTGAACAACCAGCAGAAGATGCTGGAGACCGGCGACGTTCTGGCGTCCAACGAAGCGCTTCATGGACAATATCTGAAGCTGCTGAAGGACGCGGGACGCGGCGGTTGAGACGATGCCCAGCCGCCCCTATTCTCCCCGCGCCATGACTCGCTCCCTCGTATTCGGCGCCCTCGCCGCTTCGCTTCTCGCCGCCACGCCGGCGCTGGCCCAGACCCAGCTCTATCCGGGGCAGGGCATCACCGTGAATCCGGGCGCGATCTACGGACGGCCGTCCGGCAACTATTCCGGCGTGATCCAGTTGCACATGCCGGCAAAGAAGAAGCGTCATGTGATGAAGAAATCCGCGCCCTCTTCGGCGGACGTGGGCGACGCGCTTCTGGCGGCGCAGCCGCAAACCGATACGGCATCGGAGCCTGCGAGCCCCCCGCCCGCAAAGCCAAAGGTCGCCAAGAAAGCCGAGCCTTCACCTGCGCCGGAAGAAAGCACCGGAGAGGAAGCCGGTGGGCTGCCGCTCTCGCTGGCACCGGAAGAGCCGCATCCCGTTCACCAACCCAAGCCGCAAAGGCCCATGAAGACGGCGTCCACGACGCCTCCGCCCACTGCCGCCGCGCCTTCGCAAGCGGACAACATCGTCGCCGCGCAGCAGACGCCGGGCAAGAAGAGCGCGCTCACCAAGCGCAGCGAAATTCTTTTCCCGCGTGGCGCGACCGATCCCGGCACCGAGACGATCAACAAGCTGCGCAGCGTTGCGAGCGAGTTGAACACGCTTCTCGGCGCAGGCGCGGCACGCGTGCAACTTGAAGCCTATGGCGGCGCGCCGGGCGACAAGTCTTCCGACGCGCGCCGGCTTTCGCTGAAACGCGCACTGGTGATCCGGCAGATTCTGATCGAGGACGGCGTGCCGAGCGAGCGCATCGACGTGCGCGCGATGGGCGGCATCGACGACAGCGGCGCGCCGGATCGCGTCGATGTGTTCGTGAACGCGGGCTAGCCCAGCTTCGCTTCGCGCGCTTCGCGGCCCATCAAGGTCAGCACCACAATCGCAACGGCGGCGGCAATGGCGACAGACGCCAGCGCGAACGAATAATTCTCGCCGCTCTTCGCCGCGATGCTCGTCTGCAGCACGGCATTGTAGGAAGCGATGAAGTTTCCGAGCTGATAGACGGTGCCGGGGAACGTGCCGCGCGCATCATGCGGCGACAGCTCGTTGAGATGCGCGGGAATGATGCCCCAGGCGCCCTGCACGAAGAACTGCATCAGGAACGCACCGATGGCGAGCATCACCGCTGTGTCGGAATAGGCCCACAGGAACGAGACGGGAATGGCGCACAGCGAAGCAACGATGATCGCGCGCTTGCGGCCGGCGCGCTGGCTCCACAGCCCGAAGGTCAATCCGCCCACGATCGCGCCGATATTGTAGATGACGGCGATGATGCCGGTGACGTGCGGATCGAAATGATGCTGCACCTGCAGGAAGGTCGGATAGATGTCCTGTGTGCCGTGGCTGAAGAAATTAAACGCCGTCATCAGCAGGATGGCGTAGATGGCCAGCGCCCAATGGCGCTTGAGAACGTTGAACAAGGTGCCGGTTTTCGCATGTTCGGTCGACCAGCCCGGCGATTCCGGAACGTGGCGGCGGATATAGAGAATGAGAAGCGCGGGCAGCACGCCGACCATGAACATGCCGCGCCAGCCGATGTGGCTGTAGAGAAGACCGAAGATCACCGAAGCAATTAGATAGCCGGTGGGATAGCCCGACTGCAGAAGCCCCGACACCACGCCCCGCGCTTCCGGCTTGATGGTTTCCATGGTGAGCGACGCGCCAATGCCCCATTCACCGCCCATGGCGATGCCGAAAAGCGCGCGAATGATGAGAAACGCCGTGAGGTTTGGCGCGAAAGCGGTGGCGAATCCGAGAATGGAATAAAGGCCGACATCGGCCATCAGCACCGGGCGGCGGCCGAAACGGTCCGCGAGGCGGCCGAAGACGAAAGCTCCCACGGGACGCAGCGCCAAGGTCAGCGTGATCGCCAGAGCGACGGCGGATTTCTCAACGCCGAATTCCGCGGCGACGTCTTTCAGAACGAAGACCAGCAGGAAGAAATCGAAGGCGTCCAGCGTCCAGCCGAGATAGCTCGCGGCCACCACATGCTTCTGCGCGGAGGTCCAACCCTTCAATGCGTCGAACATGGCGATGCGATTCCCCCAATGCCGGAGGGCATCATGCATGATATTCGCGGATGCGCTACCGCTCACCCTTCGACAAGCTCAGGGTGAGGAATTGCGCAAATCCTCATGCTGAGCTTGTCAAAGCATGAAGCCGCCCTGATACGCTAGGACACCAGCGTCGCTTCGGTCTTGGAGCGGATTTCCTCTTCCGTCACGCCGGGCGCGATCTCCACGATCTTGAGGCCGCCTTTCACGACGTCGAACACACCAAGATTGGTGATGATGCGCTGCACGCAATGCACGCCGGTGAGCGGCAGCGTGCATTTCTTCAGCAACTTGGATTTTCCCGATTTGTCGGTGTGATCCATGATGACGACGCAGCGCTTGACGCCCGCGACCAGATCCATCGCGCCGCCCATGCCTTTCACCAGCTTGCCCGGCACCATCCAATTGGCGAGATCGCCCTTCTCGCTCACTTCCATCGCACCGAGGATGGAAAGATTGATGTGCCCGCCGCGGATCATGCCGAAGCTGTCGGCGCTGGAGAAATAGGACGTCTTCGGCAGCGCTGTGATCGTCTGTTTGCCGGCGTTGATGAGATCGGGATCGATTTCGTTCTCCCGCGGGAACGGACCCATGCCGAGCATGCCGTTCTCCGACTGCAAGGTAACGGTCATGCCCTCGGGAATGTAGTTCGCCACCAACGTCGGAATGCCGATGCCGAGATTCACATAGAAGCCGTCCTGCAGTTCCTGCGCGGCGCGTTGGGCGATCTGATCGCGAGTCCAGGGCATCTCAGTTCTCCCGCACGGTGCGCTTTTCAATGCGCTTTTCGAATTTGCCGGTGACGATGCGCTGCACGAAGATGCCCGGCGTGTGGATGTGATCGGGATTGAGAGAACCGACGGGCACGATTTCTTCCACTTCCGCCACCGTGACTTTACCCGCCGTCGCCATCATCGGATTGAAGTTTCGCGCCGTCTCGCGATAGACGAGATTGCCTTCGGCGTCGCCCTTCCATGCCTTGACGATGGCGAGGTCTGCTTTCAACCCGCGTTCGAGGATGTAGGTCTCGCCGTCGAAATCCTTATGCTCCTTGCCTTCGGCGATCAGCGTGCCAACGCCGGTTTTGGTGTAGAAGCCGGGGATGCCCGCGCCACCGGCGCGGATGCGCTCCGCCAGCGTGCCTTGCGGATTGAATTCGAGCTCTAGTTCTTTCGCCAGATATTGCTTTTCGAAGGTTTCGTTCTCGCCGACGTAAGACGAGATCATCTTCTTGATCTGGCGCGTCTGCAGAAGAAGGCCAAGGCCGAAATCATCCACGCCCGCATTGTTGGAGACGACGGTGAGGCCTTTCACGCCGCTGTCGCGCAGCGCGGCGATGAGATTTTCCGGAATGCCGCACAGGCCGAAACCGCCGGACATCACCATCATGCTGTCGAACACGACGTCTTTCAGCGCGGCGCGCGCATCCTCATAGACCTTGCTTTTGCTCATGGCTCATTTCCGCTGCGGCAACCCTGCCATTTGCCGCCGCGGCCCGCGAAACACAAGAGCTGAAAATGCCGCTCAGGAAGTTGCGCTCAGAGGCGGGCGCGGGTGCGGAACTCTTCCGTCGAGTTGGTTTTGGGAAATGGCGTTGCGGGCACCGGCACGCCGAGGAAGCGGCACAACGGCTCCCAGCCCTGCGCCGCATCGAAGACGAGAAGCTTATCGGGCGGGACCTCGCGGCGGACGGCTGCGTTGTGCGCACGATAGGCATCCAGCACATGTGCTTCGTCCGTGTGGCCCCCGAAGGTCTTCTCTTCGATGATGAACTTTCCCATGCGCATCTGCGCTGCCACGGAAGGAGGAGCATCGGAGGGAATATCCCGCGCCATCGCCGGCAGGATCGTCTGCGACATGCTCTTGTACCAGACATGCGGCTCGCGCTCGGTGAGGATGACCTTCGCGTTCGGCCACGCTTTCATCTGCTCGCGCCAGAAATGGCAGGACGGCCAATCGACGGAAGATTTGTAACCCGTCAGCGCAGTCTTCCAGTCGTCGCCGCCTTCGCGGGCCGACTTCTCCCAAAGCTCCGCATGGCCCGGATGACCGAACACTTCCATCATGTGATAGCAGGGCCCGAAACCCAGCTGCTCCAATGCGATCTTGAGCGTGAGCGTGCTCGTGCGCCCAAAGCCGGCACCGATAACCTGTAAAGTCATGAAACGTCCCTTCCCCGTTCCGGTTATGCTTGCGCGGAACGCGCGGCTTCCGCAAGCTGGTCGGGGACGGGAGAACAGACATGATCCAAACGCGTTTTGCTCTGACGATGGCCCTTGCGCTTGTGGCGACACCGGCTGCGGCGATGACGCTGAAAAGTAGCGACGCTGCGGAAGGCGTGTTTTTTCAGCAGACTCAGATCTGCGCGCGCTATGGCGGCGGCGATGTTTCTCCGGCGCTGTCCTGGAGCGATGCACCGCATGGCACCAAGAGTTTTGCGATCACGATGTTCGATCCCGATGCGCATGGCGATGGCTGGTGGCATTGGCTGGTGGTGAACGTTCCCGCGACCACGACCGGTCTTGCACAAGGCGCAGGCCGCGGCACGTTGCCGGAGGGCGCGGTTGCTCTGCAGAACTCCAGCGGCGATGCGCGGTATGATGGCTCCTGTCCACCCGCCGGCTCAGGTTTGCACCATTACGAGATCACGGTGTGGGCCTTGGGCGATGCCACCGCGCCGCTCGATCCTGCCGGCGATCCGAAAGCGGCAGGCGATTGGCTGCAGAAGCATTCCATCGGGATGGCGCGGCTTACGCCGGTTTACCGGAAATAGGCTCAACGTCCGTCAGGCGATCCACCGTTCGCAGCGGCGGGAAAAGCCACATCCAGATTGCGACCACGCCGAGCGTCCCCAGGCCGCCGAGGATCACCGCCGGAACGGTGCCGAACCATGCCGCAGTGATGCCGGATTCGAATTCGCCCAGTTCGTTGGATGCACCGATGAAGAGCATGCTGACCGCGCCGACGCGGCCACGCATCGGATCGGGCGTGGCGAAATTGATGAGCGATTGGCGCACATTCACGCTCACCATGTCGGACGCGCCGGTGACGAAGAGCGCCGCCAGCGACAGATAGAAATTGTGCGACAGCCCGAAGACGATCGTGGCGACGCCGAAGATCGCGACCGCGGCGAACATGCGGCTGCCGGATCGGCGCTCGATTGGCCAGCGCGAGAGGGTGAAGGCCGTCAGCGCGGCGCCGACGGCGGGCGCGCTGCGCAGAAGGCCAAGGCCGGTGGGGCCGACATGCAGTATGTCGCGCGCGAAGATCGGCAGCAGCGCCACCGCGCCGCCGAGCAGAACCGCAAACAGATCGAGCGAGATTGCGCCCAG
>JBQCJO010000419.1:0-5893 GCA_051952735.1 Rhizomicrobium sp. | reverse complement strand
GGAAAAACGATGACGGCGGATTTCATGCCTTCAACTCGATCTCGTATTTCTCGATCACGGTATTGGCGAGGAGCTTCTCGCACATGTCTTTCAGCGAAGCGCGGGCCTTGGTCTCGTCGGTCTCTTTCAATTCCAGATCGATGACCTTGCCTTGCCGCACTTCACCGACAGCGCCGAAACCCAATCCATGCAGCGCGTTGCCGATGGCTTTGCCCTGCGGATCGAGGACGCCGTTCTTCAGAGTCACAAATACGCGGGCTTTCAAAGTCTTTCTCCGTAACCACCCTCCCCTTGAGGGAGGGTCGATAAAATTCGTAGCGCAGCGAAGAATTTTTCGGGGAGGGGTCAGGGCGCTGCGCGCACCCCTCCCCGGATCGCTTCGCTCTCCGACCCTCCCTCAAGGGGAGGGTGGTTTCTACAACCAATCGCGCAAACGACTTATGCGCGAGTCATTTCAGCGCATCAGCGCACCAACACCGGGCCTTTGGCTTCCGGCGGGGTTGCTTCGGGCATGATGCCGAGACGGCGGGCAACCTCACTGTAGGCCTCGACCACACCACCCAGATCGCGGCGGAAACGGTCCTTGTCCATCTTCTCGTTGGACGCGACGTCCCACAGGCGGCACGAATCCGGGCTGATCTCGTCGGCCAGGACGATGCGCATATAGTCGTTTTCCCACAGGCGGCCGAACTCGATCTTGAAATCCACGAGCTTGATGCCGACGCCGAGGAAAAGACCGGAGAGAAAATCGTTGATGCGGATCGTCAGATTCACGATGTCGTCCAGATCCTGTGGCGAGGCCCAGCCGAACGCGGTGATGTGCTCTTCGCTCACCAGCGGATCGTGCAGCGCGTCGTTCTTGTAGCAATATTCGATGATCGAGCGCGGCAGCACCGTGCCTTCCTCGATGCCGAGGCGCTTGGACATGGAGCCCGCGGCGACATTGCGGACGATCACTTCCAACGGAATGATCTCCACTTCCTTCACCAGCTGCTCGCGCATGTTCAGGCGCTTCACGAAATGCGTCGGCACGCCGATCTGCATCAACTGCGTCATCAGATATTCGCTGATGCGGTTGTTCAGAACGCCCTTGCCGTCCAGCACCGCCTTCTTCGTGGCGTCGAACGCGGTCGTGTCGTCCTTGAAATAGGTGATGAGGGTGCCGGGCTCCGGGCCTTCGTAGAGAATCTTGGCCTTGCCTTCGTAGATCTGGCGGCGGCGTTTCATGGACATGATGTTTCCCGTCGATGTTTTCGGGGGGCCCAAAAACGAAAAAGGGGCTTTCCAGCCCCCGCTAGGAAGCCAATTTAGCGGATGGCGGACAGTCGCGGCAACGCGGCTGAGGGTTGCAGCGCGGCTTCTGTAGAGCCATTTCTGTTGATGGTCTATGGTGGATCGCGTCACCGGCAGGTGGTGTTTTTCGGGATATTTTTCAAGAGGTTACGAATGGGTAGCGGATTCGAGGATCGCAAGAAGGCAGCGGAAGGCAAATGGGCGCATGACGAAGCGCTGCGCTTCAAGGTGATGGCTCGCCGGAACAAGCTTCTGGGCCAGTGGGCGGCCGGGGAAATGGGCGTTTCCGGCGCCGAATCGGACGCCTATGCCAAGGCCGTCGTGGCCGCCGATTTCGAGGAAGCGGGAGACGAAGACGTATTCCGCAAAATCCGCAAGGATTTCGATGACAAGAAAGTCGCCGCCAGCGACCATGTCATCCGCAAGAAGATGGAAGAACTTCTCGCCGTCGCCGGCGATCAGGTGATGGCGGAGACGAAGTGAAATTTTCCTCCCCCGTTTACGGGGGAGGAAAACTATTCGCCCCTCAGCTTCGCCAACGCTTCGGGAAAACGCCGGGACAGCGGAGCGGCCAAAGACCCCAATTCCACCGTGTAGTCGCCGGAGCCTTCTGGCTTGAGCGCGGTCATCGCCTTGGCATTCACCAGCCATGAACGATGCGTGCGTAGGAACCCGCGCGGGCCAAGCTCTGTTTCCAGGGCGGAGAGCGGCGAGCGCATCATGAGCTTGCGGCCGTCGCGCAGCACGAATTCCACATAATTTCCCGCCGAAGCGATCGCCAGCACTTCGTCCAGCTGCACACGGTTGAGCTTGGCGCCGTCGCGAATATCGAAGGTCAGCGTTTGCCCGGGCACGTCGATCAGCTGCTGTTGATGCAGCAGATGGTCGATCAAGGTGAAGCCGGCGATGAACATCGCGTAGCCCAACGCATCCTTGCGCAGCTCGTAAAGATAGGTCGGGAAGAAGATGCCGTACGCATAATGCGATCCCGCCAGCCAGTAAGCGAACTCGCGCAGCAACAGGAAGCAGCCGACATGCAGGAAGGCGAACAGCAGCGCGCCGGGAATGTGCAGCAGAAGCCGCAGACGCGAGCGGCCAAAGGGCGGCGCGATCCGCCAGAACACCCACGGCACCCAGAAGAACAGCAGTAGGGTGATCCAGCTGGAGCCTTCCCAGACAACCGGCTCGCGCCAGTCGATATCGGGCCGCTCATGCAGGACCGTGATGACGTTGATCATGTTGAACACGGCCACGATCACCGCCGCCGTGAAGAAGGCATAGAACAGCGTGCGGCGCAGCCGCCCGGTCGTCCCGAAAGCGTCGCCGCTCATCCCAAGCCATTGCCAGAAATCACGTATCCAGCGCGACCCGGCCCCGGCCTCTTTCGGCCGGGATACGGACACCACAGATTGGGGATCGGACGGAACGCCGGACATGGCCTGAATATAGGATGGCCGGCACACATTCAGGGAGAGGCCGATGCGCGCGGGCGATGTGGTGAAGGCGGTTGTGGCGGCGGGGGCTCTGATCCTCGCGGGCACCTGCGCGAAGGCCGGGACCGGGTGGGGCTATTACGGCGGCGATGAGGGCGGGCAGCGATTCTCCTCCGCCAGCCAGATCACGCCGGCCAACGTCACGCAGCTGAAGCAGGCCTGGAGCTTCTCGACGGGCGACATGACGACGAAGACGGCGGCGATGCATCGCGCGTCTTTCGAAAACACCCCGATCCTGGCGGACGGCAAGCTGTATGTCTGCTCGCCCTTCAACGAGGTGAGCGCGCTGGACCCGGGCACCGGCAAGCAGCTGTGGCGCTTCGATCCGAAGCTGAACATCAATCTGCACTATCCGAACGACTACATCTGCCGCGGCGTGGCTTACGCCGTCGTACCGAACGCGCGTGGACTATGCGCGACGCGCATCTATCTCAACACCGCCGACCGCCGCCTGATCGCGCTGGACGCGAAGAACGGGAAGCTTTGCCCCGGCTTCGGCAACAACGGCACCGTCGTCATACCGCCGGGCCAGCAACTGGACGGCCCGCGTTTCGGGCGCATCCACACAACCTCCGCGCCGGTGGTGACGCATGGCGTGGTGATCGTGGGCTCCTCCATCGACGACAACCAGAAAGTCGATGAGCTGCGCGGCACGGTGCACGCCTTTGATGCGGTGACGGGCACTGCAAAGTGGAGTTTCGATCCCCTGGCCGATGAACCCAAGGGATTTCGAGGCGGCGCGGCGAATGTGTGGGCACCGATGAGCGTGGACGAGAAACAGGGGCTGGTGATCCTGCCGGTCTCCAGCGCGAGCACGGATTTCTGGGGCGGGCTGCGCGTGGGCAGCGGCAAATATGCGAACAGCATCGTGGCGCTGCATGTGAGCGATGGCAGCGTGGCGTGGTCGTTTCAGACGACGCATCACGATGTGTGGGATTACGACATTCCCGCGCAGCCGACGCTGGGCATGGTGACTTACAAAGGCAAAACCGTTCCCGCCGTGTTGCAGCCGACGAAGCAGGGCCTGCTGTTCACCATCAATCGCGAGAATGGCCAGCCGCTCATTCCGGTTGTCGAGCGCAAGGTGCCGCAAGGCGGTGCGCCGGGCGAGAAACTTTCACCGACGCAGCCGATACCGGTCGCGCCTGCTCCGCTCGCCGCGAACCATATCGCGCCGGACGATGCGTTCGGACTCACCTTCTGGGATCGCGGCAAAAGCCGGGACATCATCGCCAAGGCGCGGCATGACGGGCTTTACACGCCGCCCAGCCTCAAAGGCACGATCGTCTATCCCTTCACCGGCGGCGGCACGAACTGGGGCGGGCTCGCCTTCGATCAGAAGCACGACATCGTTTACGTGAACACGTCGAACATGCTGCATCTGGTCAAACTGATCCCACAGAAGCAGTTCTCCGCGGCGCGCGAAAAGCTGATCGGCAAGGAAGTCTCGCCCAACGAAGGCGCGCCCTACGGCATGCTGCGCGAGACGATCGTTTCGCCTTTCGGCATGCCGTGCAATCCGCCGCCCTGGGGACAGCTTCACGCGGTGGACATGCACTCCGGCAAGATCCTGTGGTCCGTGCCGCTGGGCACGACCGAAGATCTGATGCCTTTCAGCGAATACGTTCTGGGAAAGACCGGCACGCCCAATCTCGGCGGACCGATGGTCACGGCGGGCGGGCTGGTCTTCATCGGGGCAACGATGGATCGCTACGTCCGCGCTTTCGATGCGAAGAGCGGCAAGGAATTGTGGACGGGCCGCCTGCCCGCCGGCGGACAGGCGACGCCAATGACTTACATGTGGAAGGGCAAGCAGTATGTGGTGATCGCCGCCGGCGGTCATTCCAAGCTCGACACAAAGCGCGGCGATCAGGTGATCGCCTACGCTTTGCCGAATTGAGGATCAGGTTTCGTCCCAGTGGCGGCGGTGATGATGACGGTGTTCCGCCCAGCGCGTTTGGGTATCGTGGAAATTACCATGCGCGGTGAAATCGACGTCGAAGTTGAGTTCATCAGCGAGGAACATGTCCGTCAGCTTCATGCGCCAGGTGATGAGATGGCCATTGCCACTTTGCGTGACGACCGGTTTCACTTCCTCGGCGCCGACATAGATCGGATTGATATGATCGATGGAACCTGGCAGCCAGACGCTGAAGGTGTAAGTGTGGTCGCCGAACATGGACGTGAGAATGTCCTTGCCGAGGTGATCGTCTGAATCCTCGTCATGATGGCGGCGGGCGCTGTCGATATGGAACGAGCGGTGGAAGTTCACCTGCGTTCCGGCAAGGCCGAGCAGCTTCTTGCCTTTTACGTGCAGGCTGATGGTTTCATCCGAGAGCTTGAGATCGGAAAGGTCGTGAAATGCGGTGCCGCTGGTCTGGACGGACTTGCCGTTGACGACCGAAACCTGCGTGTGCATCGGCATGTCATCGTCGAGATCCATGTCGGCGTGATGCTTGCGAATGCCCTCGCCCACGATGCCATCGGCTGCGACGGCGATCTGATAGCCGCCGGAGCCGTCGCCACCGATGGCGACTTTCTGCGAAAGATCGAAACAGCCTGACAGGCCTACCGTGCAGGCAATGACAGCACCCAGCGAAATCAATCGCTTCGGCGCGAAAACCGCGAAATTCATGGCTCCCTCCCATGCCGGGAGAACCCCGGCCACCTTTGAGATAGAAAGAGCACCCGCCGAAACAAGGGCGAGACTCCCGTGCAGGGCGTCAGGCCGGCTGGGCGGATGACGCCTCGCGGCGGAAAACTTCGCGGATATCCACGATCAGGAAGATGAGCCAGCCGATTACGATGGCGTTCGAGATCTGCGGGCCGAAGGCCGGCGAATTGAAGAGCGCAAGGCCGGTGAGAATCAGGCTCGCCACGCACAGCAAAAGAGCGATGACATTCCACAGCCCGCCGCGCTGGCCAAGAATGATGCCGCCGACAAGATTGGCGAGGCCGAGCGCGATCCATTTCACGCTGGTCGCATAGTGCAGACCGGCGAGCGCGGATGCCTGTGGTGCATCGGGCGAGGCCGCGAGCAGAACAAGATTGTGGTTTTCCACCCAGTCGCCCAGCGCGGCCGCGATGACGATAACGATGCCGATCAT
>JBQCJO010000418.1:0-5205 GCA_051952735.1 Rhizomicrobium sp. | reverse complement strand
CACAACGTGCCGCGGTCGCTTTCGGGGATATAGACCGCTTCATATTCCTGCCCGCCGGAGCGCAGCAGCCATGTGCGCGTGCCGTCATTGGAAATCTGTTCGGTGACGATCTCCGGGCGCGCCAAGGTGAACTTCGCTTCCAGCAGCGCGCGAAAGTCCTTGGCGAGGTTCGTCATCGACGCGAAGTCGCGCGCGCCGTGGACATAAATCCAGTTCCACAACTGCTTCACGCGCATGGAGACGCTTTTCGTCTCGACGCCCGCGTCGATCAGTGCGGCGCGCATCTGCTCAACAGACAGGCCCAGAAGATTGGTTCGTTCGGTCATAGCTTTTCTATATAGCGCGACTGGCGCTGTTTTCCTCCCCCGTTTACGGGGGAGGTGGATCGGCGCGTCAGCGCCGAGACGAAGGGGGGCGTCGTGCGGGGCGGCTCGCCCCCTCCACCGCTTCGCGGTTCCCCTCCCCCGTAAACGGGGGAGGAAAGTCATTCTACATCTTGCATTCGGCGTGGATCTTATCGAGCGCGTCCGACACGCCCGCCAGCGAATAGGTATCGGTGGTCAGCGTGCCGCGCTTGGAGAAGCCCTTCACGATCATCTGTGCGTTGCCGCGCATGGCGGTGACGAGGCGCGCCTCGTCGGCGGGGCTCTTGATCCAGGCGCCGCCCTGGCCGTCATCGTTCTTAGTGAAGAACTCGAATTTGTCGGAGCCGACTTCCGCCGTCACCGTGCTGCCATCCTTGTACTGGTAGCCGGGAACCACCTCGGGCTCCGCTTTCGCCTTGCGCGTCGGCCAGTCGGTGACGAGGAACCCGATCGGATCGCGCTTGGCCTTCGCGGGAAGCGAGGACTGCGGGCGCGCGATCACATAGCAGCTCTTGCTGGCGCCGCTGCCGACGCTGAGCGCCGTCCAATCCTTGAAGGTGCCGAGCGTCGTGGGATTCTCCGCCAGCGCGGGCGATGCGCAGACGGCGATGGCGGCAACGGACAGGATCGCAAAGAAGCGGCGTTTCATCGTGTTCCAAACCCCTGAAGGCTATGTTCGGCGCGCGGCCGATTCTGCTTGGGAATCCGGCCTTAATATGTCGCGGGTCGGCCCGAAGATAGGGGGAGCGGGACCGAAAAGTCCACCAGAACGCGCAGCCTTCGTTAAGGCATTTTCATGCGGCTTTGGCCCGCAGAATCTCCTCTTCCACGTCAGGCAGCGTGTTTTTGCCGAAGAAGATTTCGTTCCCGACAAGGAACGTGGGGCTGCCGAAGGCGCCGCGCGCCACCGCCTGCTCGGTGTTGTTCATCAGGTCCTGCTTTACTTCGGGCGTTTGCGCGGCGGCGATGAGTGCATCGGCATCCAGTCCCGACTCGGTGAGCGCGGCTTTGATGACGGCCGGGTCGTCCATCTTCTTGGGTTCCTCCCACATGTGGTGGAACACGGCATCGGCGTAGCGCGGCAGGATGCCCATGTCCTGCGCCGCCACCGCCATGCGCATGAGCGCCAGCGTGTTCACCGGGAAGTTCGGATTGAACTTGAACCGCGTCAGGTTGTGCTTGCGGATGAAGCGTTGGGTTTCGAGCTGCTCGTAAGGCATCTTGTTCTTGATATTGCCGAACGCGACCATCGGCGGCTGATTGCCGGTGAGCTTGAAGATGCCGCCCAGCAACACCGGGACATAGGCGAACGTCACGCCCGTGCGTTTCTCGATATCGGGGATGACCTTGTGCGCGAAATAGGCGTTGGGGCTTCCGAAATCGAACAGGAAATCCACTTGCATCACCATTTCTCCGCGAAAGGACGAATGTCGAGTTCATGGGTCCAGCCGTCGCGCGACTGGCTGTGCAGATACCAATAGGCATCCGCGATGGATTGCGGCTCCATCAATGTGTCGGGCGGCAGCGCGTTCGGGTCGCGGCCCGAAGCGCGCACGCGTTCGCGCACGAATTCGGTGTCTACGCCCGCATCGATGATCAGATGGGCGACGTGGATGTTCTTCGGTCCCAGCTCGCGCGCCATGCTCTGCGCCCCTGCGCGCAAGCCGAACTTGGCGGAGGCGAACGCCGCATAGCCGATGCCGCCACGGAGCGACGCCGTCGCGCCGGTGAACAGGATGGTGCCCTTGCCGTGCGGCAGCATCAGCCGCGCGGCTTCGCGGCCCGTAAGGAAACCGCCATAGCACGCCATCTCCCACACCTTGCGGAACACGCGCTCGGTGGTTTCGAGCAGCGGGAAATTCACATTGGCGCCGGGATTGAAGATGCAGACTTCCAGCGGCGCGCGGCTGTCCGCTTCGTTGAGGAAATTCGCGATGTCCTCTTCTTTGCGCGCATCCAGCGCCCGCGCCTCGCAAGCGCCGCCTTCGGCTTCGATCTCGGATTTCAGCCTGGCGAGTTTCTCCGCGGTGCGGCGGCCAGCGAACACGGTGTAGCCCTCGCGCGCGAAGCGTTTGGCGATGGCGGAGCCGATGTAGTCGCCCGCGCCAATCACCGCGCAGGTGGCGTTGCGTTGGGCCATGAGGACCTCGCTTTCTGGAATGAACAGTAGGTCTTGTTTTAAGACTTAGTCAATGGCACGATACGCTCATGCGTTGGGACGATCTGTCAGGTGAAAATTGCTCGCTTGCCCGCTCCCTGGCGGTGATCGGCGACCGCTGGACCTTGCTTGTTCTGCGCGAGGCCTTCCTGCGTACGCGGCGTTTCGATGAATTCGAGAAAAAACTCGGCATTGCCCGGCGCGTGTTGTCCGAGCGCCTGGCGATGCTGGTGGAGGAAGGCATCCTGAAGAAGGTGCCGTATCAGGAGAACCCGCCGCGTTACGAATACCGGCTGACGGACAAGGGGCTCGATCTCTATCCCGTCATCATCAGCCTCGTGCATTGGGGCGACCGGCACTACGCGGGCAAGAAAGGTCCGCCGATGCTGCATGCCCACAAGAGCTGCGGCCATGATTTCAAATCGGTGGTGACGTGCAGCGAATGCGGCGAGGCATTGAACGCGCGTGACGTGGCCGTGCGGCCTGGTCCGGGTGCGAAAAAGCGCGCGGCATAGGATCCGTACTCGATTAAAAAAGAAATTAGCTTGTCATGGCCCACCGGAGAGTGGGCCACCCAGGTGAAGCGCGCTCAACTCTGAAAAATGGAGTCTGCGTCACCTGGGTGGCCCGCTTTTGCGGGCCATGACAACTTGGTTTTACTCTTCCAGATCGAGGCGCATATGTGTGCTCGGTCCGCCGAGATCGCCGTTGGGATCGTTTTCTTCGACGATCTGAAAGCCCAATTGATCGTAGATGCGCCGGGCATGTGCGTTGGACTGATAGACGTTCAGCGTCAGATGATCGGCACCCGCTTCGTAAGCCTCATCCGCGATCTCCTGCATCATGCCGCGCGCCAGACCCTTTCCCCGCATCGCCGGCGCGATGGCGAAGCGCGTGAGATGTGCGCGGCCACGCCCTTTGTCGATGAGCTTGAACATTGCCTGCGGCGTGTCGTCGTCGTCCACCCAGACCCAATGCACCGCGGACCGAAATTCGGACGACAGCCATTCCACCGTGATCGGATCGGGAATCTTCGGTCCCGCCCACATCACGGCGTCGAGATGGCTGGAAAACCAGGGGTAGATAAACACCGCATCCGATGCGCGCGCTTTGCGGCGCTCCAGAAACGGTGTGTCGCTCATTCCCTGAGGCCGTAGCCGATCGAGAACAGCCGCCAGGTCCACACGCCCAGCACCGCGATCAGGCCCAGCGCAACGCCATAGCCAAGGAATGGCGGGGCTTCGTCGAAGCCGATCATGGAATCGCGCAGGCCGTTGATGAAGTAGAAGAACGGGTTGGCATAAGCGAGCCATTTCAGCCAGTGCGGCAGCATCGCGACCGTGTTGAACACGCCGCCGACGAACGACAACGGCGCGATGAAGAACACGTTCAGCATGGTGAGCTGCTCGAAATTGTTGGCCCACAGCGCGATGATGATGCCGAGCAATCCGAAGATCACCGACACCGCGACGATCCAGAAGATGAACTCGAAGATGTTGTACATGTGCGTCGCGCCGAAGACGTAGCCGATGAGCAAAATGCCCAATGCCGTCACCACGCTGCGCACGATGGTCATGGTCAGCGAGCCGATGATCATCTCGATGTAGGACAGCGGCGCAACCAGCGTTTCCTCGATGTAGCGCAGGAAGCGCTGGAAATAGATCTGCGAGGTGGATTGCAGGAACGCTGCGTTCACCACGTTCAGCATCAGGACGCCGGGCAGCACGAACTCCACATAGCGGTGCCCCGCGATGAGACGGATGTTGCCGCCGACGACAAAGCCGAAGATGAAGATGAACATCAGCGCCGAAATCCACGGCGCCAAAAACGCCTGGATCGGCACACGCCACACGCGCGACCATTCACGGCGGATGATGGTGCCAAGGCCGATCCAATTGATGCCCATTTTGCGCGGCGCGTCGGCGATGCTCACGTCACTCATGCTGCACCTGCCGCGGCGTGCTCAACCTTGTGGCCGGTGGCCTCGAGATAGGCGCTCTCCAGCCCGCCCGGCACGGTGAAGAACGTTTCCTTCGGGCCCTGGCGGACAATCTGCCCTTTCGCGATCACCGCGATGGTTTTGCAAAGACGCTCGATCTCTTCCAGATAATGCGAGGTGAGCAGAATGGTCTTCCCCTCGGCGTTGAGCTCCTGAAGATAGCGCCACAGATCCAGGCGCAACTCCACGTCCACGCCCGCGGTCGGTTCGTCGAGGATGAGAAGCTTAGGGTCGTGCACCAGCGCGCGCGCCAGGATCACGCGCCGCTTCAAGCCGCCGGACAATTCGCGGAACTGCTTTTTCTGATGCGGGATGAGATCGAAGCGCTCCATCAGGAAATCGATGCGTTCCTTGCGAGCGCGGGCATTCATGCCGAAATAACCACCCATCCAGTCCACGATGGAACGGGGATTGGCGAAGGGATCGACATTGAATTCCTGGGGGCACAACCCCACCAGGCGGCGCGCCTCACGGTAATTCTTGACGGCGTCGATGCCGAATATTTCGATCTTGCCGGAGGTCGGTTCGGCCACGCCGGTGATGCAATGGATGGTGGTGGATTTGCCCGCGCCATTGGGCCCCAGGAAGCCGAAGAAATCGCCTTCCTGGACGGTCAGCGACAGCCCATCCACCGCGACATTGCCGCGACGATAGACCTTGCGCAGGTTGGTGATTTTCAGGGC
>JBQCJO010000417.1:0-3607 GCA_051952735.1 Rhizomicrobium sp. | reverse complement strand
GCTGCCGTCCGCATCCACCATCGCCAGCGAATTGAAATGCGCATAGCCCGCTTTCTCGAAGAAGCTGACGGGCAGAACGACTTTGAGTTCTTTGGCCAGATCGGCCATCTCTGCGATCAGCGGATTGTTTTCGAACGGTTGCGCGAGCGCGAAATGATCCGGCGACTGGTCCTGGCAGAAATACGGCGTCTCGAACAATTCCTGGATCAGGATCGCATTCGCGCCTTTGGATGCAGCCTGCCGCACAAGGTCTTTCGCCTTGGCGATGTTGGCGCGCTTGTCCCACGAACATGCGAACTGCGTGGCGGCAAAGGTGACTTTTCTCATTCTCTATCTTTCAACTTGTCATCCCCGGCCGAGCGAAGCGAGGGGAAGGGGACCCAGGTGCGGAGAACCGCATTGGAACCGCAATTCAATCCTCTTCGTCGCGCAGAAGGGCGTCTAGCCCTTCCGGTTTGATGTGCTTCTGGATTTTCTTTTCGATCTTGCGGCTATATTTTCGATCATTCGGCTCCACGCCCTTCTGCGCTTTGCGACCATATTCTTGAAGAAAGAGCTGAACATCGCCCGCGAGACGTTCTTTTTTCTCGCGAGAGTTCAGTTTTCTTTTCGTCTTTGGCGCGGCCAAATCTTTCATCAGATTGCTATAGCAGATTCAGCAGATAGACCGGAACAGCCCTACCACCTGGGTCCCCTTCCCTCGCGCTGCGCGCTCGCCGGGGATGACAAGCGGAGCTACGCCGGTTCCTGTTGCGTGATGCAGTGTATTCCGCCGCCGCCTTCGACGATGTCGAGGGCGTCCACCTGCAGGATGTCGCGGCCGGGGAAACAATCGGCGAGCACGGCGCGCGCTTTCTCGTCGTTCAGATCGTTGAACGCGGGCATGACGATGCCGCCGTTCGGCAGATAGAAATTCACATAGGACGCCGCCAGCGGACGGCCGCGCGTATCGAGCCGTGCCTCCTGCGGTTGCGGAAGTTCGATCACTTCGATAGCGCGGCCCTGCGCATCGCGCGCATCTTTCAGGCGGCGCTTCGCATCCTGCACCGGCTCGTAATCTGGATGGCTCTTGAACTGCGGCATGCCGAGCAGCACGCGCCCCGCCCCGGCGAAACAGGCGATGTTGTCGATATGGCCGTCTGTTTCCTCATCCGAGAAGCCGTCGCCGAGCCAGATCACCTTGCGGATGCCGGTGAAGAGCGCGAGGGCCTCCTCGATCTCCTGCTGCGTGAGTTCGGGATTGCGGTTGGGGTTCAACAACGTCTGCTCGGTAGCGAGCAAGGTGCCCTCGCCGTCCACATGGATCGCGCCACCTTCGCACACCAGCGGCGCGCGATAGACTTTCAGCCCCTCGCGCTGCAGCACGCGTGTTGCGAACTGCGCATCCTCTTCGAACGGGAAGTATTTGTTGCCCCAGGCATTGAACTGCCATTGCACGCCGGCGCGCTTGCCATCCGGACCGACAAGCACGGTGGGGCCGCTATCGCGCGCCCAGCTATCGTCGATAGCGACGTCGAAGATCTCGACCTTGCCCGCCGTCGCGAATTTCACCTCCGCGGCATCCTGCGGACGCGCCGCCATCACCACCGGTTCGAACGACGCAATCGCGCGTGCCACGCGTGCATAGGCCTGCTTCGCGCGCAGCATGCCTTCGGGACCGTCCCACGCCTCGTTGCGGCAGGGCCAGCACATCCAGGTGCGTTTGTGCTGTTCCCATTCGGCGGGCATGGAGAAGCCGTCGCGCGCGGGACAGGGATCGTCGGCATCGAGGGTCATGCGGCTGTATAACTGTTTGCGGATCATGGTGGAATGCTAAGATTGGCCCGATAACCGGAGGATTTTCATGTCAGGAAAAGTAGACGCGCGGCTGAAAGAGCTTGGAATCGAACTACCCACGCCGCCCGCGCCCGTGGCGAGCTATGTGCCGTATGTCATCAGCGGCAAGCAGGTTTACATCTCCGGTCAGGTGACGATGGACAACGGCGCCCTGAAATATGTGGGCATCGTGGGCAAGGACATCAGCCTCGATGACGCCAAGGCCGCGGCGCGGCTGTGCGCGATCAATCTCCTGGCGCAACTCAAAGCGGCGGCCGGTGGTGATCTCGACAAGGTGGCGCGCTGCGTGAAGCTGGGCGTGTTCGTGAACTGCGTTCCGGGCTTCGACAAGCAGCCGGAAGTGGCCAATGGCGCGTCCGACACCATTGTCGATGTGCTGGGCGACAAGGGCCGCCACGCCCGCTCCGCCGTGGGCGCAGGGTCTCTGCCCCGCAACGTCGCCGTCGAAGTGGACGCGGTGTTCGAGCTGGCGTGAACCAAGACAAGATCATCGCGCGTATCGCGGGTGCGGCGTCGGAGATCGGGGCCGAGGCGTGGAATGCCTGCGCCAATCCCGATGGATCGGACGATCCGCACCCCTTTACGCGCTATGAGTTCTTCGCGGCCTGCGAGGAAAGCAAATCCGCCACGGCGCGCACAGGATGGCGACCTTGCCATCTGGTGATCGAGAACGATGGCGCGATCACCGGCCTTCTGCCGATGTATCTGAAGTCGCACAGCCAGGGCGAATATGTGTTCGATTATGGCTGGGCCGATGCGTTTCAGCGCGCGGGCGGCGAGTATTATCCGAAATTGCAAGCGAGCGTTCCGTTCACGCCGGTGTCGGGCCATCGCCTGCTCGTTGCCGCGGGAGCGCCACTCGAAGAAACGCGCAATGCGCTGCTGGCGGCGGGTGCGACGGCGGTGAAAGAGTTCGACGCGTCGTCGCTGCACATCACCCTCATGACGGAGCGCGAGTGGAAGGATGCGGGCGCGCTGGGCTTTCTGCAGCGCAACGACCCGCAATTCCATTGGATGAATGACGGCTACACCTCGTTCGACGATTTTCTGAGCCGCCTCTCCTCCGCCAAACGCAAGAACCTGCGCAAGGAACGGGCGGCGGTGGCGAATGAAGGCGTGACGTTCGAATGGTTGAGCGGGCGCGATATCACCGAAGCGCATTGGGACACCTTCTTCGAGTTCTACATGGACACCGGCGGGCGCAAATGGGGCCGCCCTTACCTCACGCGCGATTTCTTCAGCCGCATCGGCGACACGATGGGCGAGCAGGTTGTGCTCATTCTGGCAAAGCGCGCGGGGCGGCACATCGCAGGCGCGCTGAATTTCAAAGGACAAGGCGTCCTTTTCGGCCGCAACTGGGGTTGCACCGAGAACATTCCGTTTCTGCATTTCGAGACCTGCTACTATCAGGCGATCGACTACGCGATCGCGCACAAATTCACCCGCGTCGAAGCCGGTGCGCAGGGCGAACACAAACTGGTGCGCGGCTACATGCCCGTGCCGACTTATTCCGCGCACTACATCGCGCATGCGGGATTACGCCGCGCGGTGGGCGACTATCTCAGACAAGAACGCGCCGCCGTGGCCGAGAACATCGAGGCGCTTGCGGAGCATGGGCCGTTCCGCAAAGCTTCTTCCGACGGAGAAAACTAATGCCCTACGACACCAACAACATCTTCGCTCGAATCCTGCGCGGCGAGTTGCCGAAGATCGCGGTCTATGAGGACGAACATACCCTCGCCTTCATGGACATCATGCCGGCGGTCGAAGG
>JBQCJO010000416.1:0-4418 GCA_051952735.1 Rhizomicrobium sp. | reverse complement strand
GAAGAGATATTTGGGCGAATTCCAGCGGTTATATTTCGACAGGAACTCGCGAATGAAATGCGCGAAGGCGTGGCCGTCGGCGTCGACGCCGTAAAACACCATATCCATTTACATTACGGCGATGCGGCTGAAGCCGGCGCCCGGCGCGTCGATGAAGACGAGATCGCTGGCATCCAGAAGCGTCGAGGCGTTGTCGATCAACTGATAGGGCGCAGCCGGCGTGTGCGTGTCATCCGCCGTCACGACGCGCTTGGGACCGAACGCGCCCATGTGCAGCCACACCGTCGCCGAGCCCGGACCGCCATTGTAGATGAAGGTGATGGGACGGTTAGCCGCCGGCGCGCCGGTCTTGGCGTAATAAACGAAGAACATGGAGGCTTCCGCCGAGGACTCGTCCGCCTTGGCGTCGGGATTCTTGGAGCCGCCGTTCTGCGCCACGTCGTTCCAGTCGCTCTGATGAACGACGAGCGTGCCCGCGGTGGCTTTGTAGGAGATGCCCGCGGCCGAACCGCTGGTCACCGATTCCTCGGCCTTGAAGAATTTGCCCGAATAGAGATCGTCCGCTGCGTTGTTGCTTTTCGGCGCGGGTGCGTCCGCCGCGAAGGCAATCGCTGCCGTCACCGCCAGCGCCGCCGTCGCCACCAGCCCATACACACGTTTCATTATCGTCCCCTTGGTCGCCGGCAGCAGCCGGACATGCGGCGAATGCCGCGGATCGTTGCCTGATGATGGGATTTGCCGCGCCCCGCCGCGCCGCTGCCCCTTCACGCGAAGGCGGGGATATTACGCCCGGTTCGCGCGCCCGCAACACCGGCGTTTTGCGGCGTTCGTAACGAAAATCACATTGCTGCGAACTTCCCCGGCGTCGGGGTTTCAATATTTCCCGGTAACCGCGAACAGGACCCGCCAGCCCCCCGATTGAAGCCCGGGCACCTCTGCAGTCAGTGCATTGGCCAGCTGTAGCTCCAGCTTCGTCTTGGCGCCGAGGGGAAAGCGCAAGCCTATGCCCGCCGAGGCGAGTGTTTCATGGACGGAAGGCGCCGGCTGGCGTGCGCGATACCAGGTGTCGCCATTGTCCACGAAACCAAAGACCTCCATGCCCGCAAGCATCTGCGGCATGTCCTTGGGATCGAACCCGATCTCGAGGGATTCCGCGAGCGCGCTATCGCCCAGCGCAGTGGCCTGCAGGAATGCGCGGCCGAAATCCGGGCCGCCCAGCGCATAGAGCTCGGACACAGGAAGCTTGTCGAAAGCGATCTGCGACGCGGCGCGCAGGCGAATGACCCAGTCGTCACCGATGAGATGATTGTAAGTGCCTTGCAGCACAAGCTTGCGAAATTCCGGGTTCTCGGTCGCGGGGTTGGTTACGCGTGCGCCGAAGACGTCGAGGCCGAAACTCATATTGCCGCTCAGTGCGAGCGCCCAGCGCGGATCGGCGAGGCTGTAGCTGGCGGAAAGACGCGCCGCGCGAATGTTCTCATTGGCGATAGCGAGACCCAGCAACGCGTTGGTGGAATCGATTCCGTCCACGCTGGCGCCCAAAACGAGATTTTCCGTGAAGCTTCGAATGAGCGGATAGGACGCTCCGATCTGCAACGTCTGCGCGTCGCCCGTGAGCGACAGCGCGTGAATGTGCGTGCGCAGATAGCCATAGGCGATATTGGCGCGCAGCCCTTCGTCGCCGAGCGCTTCGCTGTGCGCGATCGCGTAGTATTGATAGCGATTGAAAAGCGTGGATGTGCCGAACGACGCCGTCGTTTGCTCGCCTTCGCGGAAAAGGTTGTAGAGGCTGACATCGGCCTGCATCTGCCAGCGACCGAGCAGCGAATTGCCGCTGTCGTTGAGTGACAGCGCGACGTTGTAGCGTTTCTGCGTGAGTCCCAGCGAAAGCTTCACCGCGCCCGGCTTGTCGCCGCGCAGCAATTGCGCATCGACCGTCAGGCCCGGCAGATCGCGAATGAGCGAAAGATATCGCTCCAAGGTCGAGCGCTTCAGCGGATGCTCCACCGTCAGCTTCTGCGCCATCGCGACGACCAGCGAAACATCGCCGCTGGTGTCGCCATGAACGTCGACATGCTCGATATAGCCCTCAGTGACAATGAGGTGCAGAACGCCGCCGCTGAAATCTTGATTGGGAACGGTCACGGTGTAGAGCGCGATGTCGCCGGATTGCGCATACGCATCGGAGATATGCTGCGCGATCTGCGTGATGGCGTTCCCATCCGTCATGCGCCCGACAAATGGCCTAGCGGCATCGGAGAGGATCTTCGGATCGAGGCTGGTGCCTTCGATCTGCACCCCTTTGAGAACGAACGGCGCGATGGCCGTCAGCTGATTTTCGGGTTTGGGCTGGGCCACCGCCGGCTGCTCGGGCTTGGGCAATGGCTGCGTTCGGTCGGTGCGCGAACGGTCAATAATGAATGGGCTTTGGGCGTTCGCCGCTCCAGCCAAAAGGAATGTCGCCAGCGCCGCGCTCATGCCGGTCAAAAGAAATCGAATCATCGCCCCCTCGCCCGCGAATCCATCGCGGAAAGCTCCAACATTCGGGGGATGTTTACAACCTGTAATTGTATAACGCTGGACGCGCGCAACTAAAGAGTCTCAGCCCCCACGCAATAACTTCGGCAGCGTGAAGGTGGTTCCGAAAAAGCGCCTCGCGAAGGAGGTCACGAGGCGCTTTCCGATGTCACTGAGTCCCAACCTTGGCGGTGGCTGTCTGGTTGTTCGAGGCGACACCGACCGTCGCAAGGCTTCCGGTGTTTTGGGTCGGCGACAGGGCACTGGCGCCAACCAACGGATTGGATCCGCTGATGATCGTCTGCGTGCCGACAGTCCCGTTGGCGAGCGATGACGATCCGTTGAGAACACCCGCCGTTGTGCCGCCGGCTGTGTTGGTGAGCGTTGACGGCGTTGTGGCCGTAACACCCGTCTGACCATTGCTGAGCGCATTCGCCGTCGCCACGCTCCCGGTCGCGGGATTCGCAGACAGTGCATTTACGGCGAGAGGCTGTGATGTGCTGCCGCCCGTGAGCGTCTGGCCGGCAACCGTTGTCGTTGCCGGGACGGCCAGGCCTTTGGTCGTCGAAGTCGCGCCCGCGGGATTGACAGTGACGGTTGCTGTTTTTCCGGCCGTCAGTGCGTTGGCACTGGCGAGCGTGCCGTTCGCCGGCGTGCTTGAAAGCACACCCACGCCAAGCGGCTCCGACGACGATCCGTTGAGCGTCGCGCCAGATGCCTTTGCTGTTGCCGGCACCAGCGATGAATTCGCCGAGCCTGTCGGCAGCAATGCGTTGCCGGTGTTGAGCAGCGGACTGACGGCGCCATTCGCATCCGATGCGAGTGTGCTTGTTGCGGGTGGCGTTGAAACGGTCGTGCCGCCAGCGGTCACCGTCACCGTTCCATTTCCCAAAGGCGTGTTTGCAGCCGTCGTTCCGGATCCGCCGGTGCTGGCAGAGCCGGTGCTGCCGCTACCCGATCCCGAAGAACCGGACGAACCTGAATCGCCGGAAGAGCCGCTGCCCGATGGTGTTGCGGAAGCGCCGAAGCCGCCGCTGCCTGCACCAACACTCAAGCCGCCGCCATCGCTGCTGCAGGCCGAAAGAAGAAGCGCGCAACTGGCGACGCCAATCGCAAACGCCGAAGGAAGAAGTTTCCGCACGTGTGTCTCCCACCGCTCGAAACCCCTTCGTGGAAGACAACCGGCAAAATCTTTTTCCGTTCCTGCAACCTTGTTCGTGTTGCATCACGGCAGAGCGTCGAAAAGTAAAAGCGGACGTGCGGGGTAAGGATCATCTTGCGGAGATTCCAAAAGAATTCGCCTTAATGCGATCGGCTTTCTTCCGTACCGAAAAATTCTTTGGAACTTCGGTTCCAGGCATCGACGGCCTCAACGGCGCTTTGAAAATCAAGTGAGCGGGCAGAACGCCCGCTCACAGGATTCGCAAATGCGGGCAAATCAGTGGGTCAGGTTACTGAGCAAAGACGTGCCGCTGCTCAACACACCGCTGCCGCCCAGCAGAGACGTGCCGCCCACGGCAGCCGTTGCCGGTTGACCGCCCGACTGAACGCCCAGACCGAGAAGGCTTCCCTGACTTTGCGTCGGCGATGCGAGGCTGGTGCCGATCAACGGATTGGCTCCCGTCACCACATTGCTCGAACCGGCCGTCACATTCGCGAGCGAGCTGCTCGCATCGAGCGCGCCGGATACTGCAGACGTAACGGGCGCCAATGCACCCGTTGTGCCGGTAAGTGCAGCCGCCGTGTTGGTCACCGTGCCGACGGCGGATGTCACCGTGGACACCGCCGGTTGAAGCGCGTTGGTCACCGTTGAGACCGCAGGCTGCGTCGCGGCTGTCACCGTTGAGATGACAGGCGTGAGCGGCGTGGTCGCGCTTGTGCTTCCCGTTGCGCCCGTGACA
>JBQCJO010000415.1:0-8876 GCA_051952735.1 Rhizomicrobium sp. | reverse complement strand
CGAAGCCCACGCAGTGAGTCCAGAAGCTTGGAATTGTCGCGCTGATGCAGGCCGATGCTCGGCTCGTCCAGAACATACAGAACGCCCGTCAGACCGGAACCGATCTGCGAGGCAAGGCGGATGCGCTGGCTTTCGCCGCCCGAGAGCGTGCCGGATGAGCGCGCCATCGTCAGATAATCGAGACCGACATTGTTCAGGAAACGCAGACGTGCGCGAATTTCCTTGAGGATCCGCGCCGCGATCTCGTTCTGCTGCTTGTTCAGCTTCTTGTCGATGTCGCGGAACCAGGTGTCGACCAGCTTGATCGACTGTTCGCACACTTGCCCGATGTGCAGCCCGCCGATCTTCACGGCGAGCGCTTCCGGCTTCAGGCGATAGCCTTTGCAGCCTTCGCAGGGCGAGGTGTCCTGGAAACGCTCCATCTCCTCGCGGATCCATGCGGAATCCGTTTCTTTGTAGCGCCGCTCCATGTTCGGAATGACGCCTTCGAACGGTTTCTTGGTTTCGTATCTGCGAAGTCCGTCATCGTAAATGAACTTCACCTCGTCATCGCCGGATCCATAAAGAATGACGTCGCGCGCTTTCTTCGGCAGGTCTTCCCACGGGTCGTTGAGGGAGAATTTGTAATGCCGCGCCAGCGCTTCCAGCGTCTGCAGATAATAGGGCGAAGATGACTTCGACCACGGCGCAATGGCGCCCTTGCGCAGGGTGAGCGAGTCATCCGGCACCACGAGCGCTGGATCGAAATAAAGCTGCGTGCCAAGGCCGTCGCAAACCGGGCATGCGCCGTGCGGGTTGTTGAATGAGAACAGCCGTGGCTCGATCTCCGGAATCGTGAAACCTGAAACCGGGCAGGCGAACTTCGATGACATGATCATCTGCTTCGCCGAACCGTCTTTCTCCTTCTGGTCCGCGAACTCGACGACCAACAACCCGTCGGCAAGATTGAGCGCCGTCTCGATGGAGTCCGGCAAGCGGTTGCCGATGTCCTTCTTCACCGCGATGCGGTCCACCACCACTTCAATGTCGTGCTTGATCTTCTTGTCGAGCGCTGGCGTGTTGGCGATCTCGTAATATTTCCCGTCGATCTTGACGCGCTGGAAGCCCTTCTTTTGCAGCTCCGCGAGTTCCTTGCGGTATTCGCCCTTGCGGCCGCGCACGATGGGCGCAAGCAGATAAAGACGGGTGCCTTCATCCAGCGCAAGGATGCGATCCGCCATCTGACTGACGGTCTGGCTCTCGATGGGCAACCCCGTCGCCGGCGAATACGGAACGCCGACCCGCGCAAAGAGCAGGCGCAAATAGTCGTAAATTTCGGTGACGGTGCCCACGGTCGAGCGTGGGTTCTTCGATGTCGTTTTCTGTTCGATGGAAATCGCCGGCGAAAGGCCTTCGATATGATCGACATCGGGCTTCTGCATCAGTTCCAGGAACTGACGCGCATAGGCCGACAGCGACTCCACATAGCGGCGCTGACCTTCGGCATAGATCGTGTCGAAAGCGAGAGAGGATTTGCCGGAACCGGACAATCCGGTCAGCACAGTCAAGGTGTCGCGCGGAATCTCGACATCGATGTTCTTGAGGTTGTGCTCGCGCGCGCCTTTGATCGAAATGTTCTTCAGCATGGGCCTCGGCCGGAGATGGCAAACGGTTAGCTTGTTCAGTTCCTGCCCCGGCGGGCAAGGGCGGGTCCGCATGGCTACTGCCACGCCCTGACATGCCCGAATCCGGTAGGGAACAAAAACCGAACACTCATACGCAGAACCGCATCCATTGTCTATCGTCCTGCGGCCTTTTCGCATGAAGCGAAGGTCGGTGTGGCGCGTTTTGGGATATCGGGATCGGCGTGTGCAATAGATAGGAACGTATGACGGTTTTTGAAGACCCGCGCGCGCCCGGACATTCGGAACTTCGCTATCGCCCGGACGTGGATGGGCTACGCGCTGTCGCTGTGCTCGCGGTGGTTTTCTACCACTACGGTTTCTGGCAAACGCCGGGCGGCTTCGTCGGAGTCGACATCTTCTTCGTCATCTCCGGGTTCCTGATCACGGGAATCATTCATCGCGAGATGATGGATGGTCGTTTCACGATCCGCCATTTCTACGAGCGGCGTATTCGGAGAATCTTTCCCGCGCTGTTTGCCATGCTCGCGGTCGCAAGCGTTGCAGCGTGGTTTTTTCTCTTTCCCCTCGACTTCGAGGCTTTTGCAAAAAGTCTGATTGCGACAGCTTTCTTCGGCGCCAATTTCGAGTTCTGGCGCGAGGTCGGATATTTCGACACCTCTGCCGCTTTCAAACCGCTGCTGCATCTCTGGTCGATTGCGGTCGAGGAGCAGTTCTATCTGCTGTTTCCCGCATTGCTGCTTTTGATCGGCGCATCCGCGCGCGGCAGGCTTCTGGCCGTGATCAGCGCTCTGCTCGTGTTCTCGTTCGGCTACAGCGTTTGGGAGGTCGGTCATTCGACGGCGACAGCATTCTATCTTCTGCCGTCGCGTATGTGGGAGCTTATGCTGGGAGCGATAGTTGCCATCGCGCCGTTGCCCACACCGAAGAAATGGGCGCGTGAGATTCTGGCAGGGTTGGGCGCGCTTCTGATCGCGTGGGCGACATGGACCTATGACCGCTGGATGCCGTTTCCGGGCCTGGCGGCAGTGGCGCCGTGTTTGGGTTCCGCGCTGGTGATCTATGCCGGGCAGCAGGCCAACTTCGTTTCGCGCGCGTTGTCTTTGAAACCGGTTGTGTTTGTCGGTCTCGTCTCATATTCCCTCTATCTCTGGCATTGGCCGATACTGGTGTTCACACAGATCGCGCTCAATCGCGCGCTGCATCCGTGGGAAATCTACGCCTGTATTGCGTTGTCTTTCGCGCTTGCTGTCTTCTCGTGGCGCTATGTCGAAAGGCCGGTCCGGCGGCATCGCACGTTGAGCTGGCGTGCACTTTTCGGCGGAGCCGCCGCAGCAATGACGGTCACGGCTCTGTGCGGCGCGGCTGTCGCCTCCGCGCAGGGTGTGCCGGAGCGCCTGCAGCCGGAGATCCGCAAAATCCTCGCCGAAGAGCGCGATCACGAACCACGCATGGATATCTGTTTCGGTCTCAACGCGCATGATGTTCGCCATGGACGCCTTTGCCGCATCGGCAGCACGGAGGTGAAGGAGCCGTCATTCCTGTTGTGGGGTGACTCACACGCCGATGCGCTTTTGCCCGCCGTGCAGCAGGCCGCTCGGGAAAATGGAAAAGCGGGCCTGTTTGCCGGCACGGATAGCTGCGCGCCGCTGCTGGGTGTTGTCCGCCCCGATGCACCCAAATGCAGGCCGTTCAACGACGCCGTCCTGAAGGTCGCAAAACGGCCGGCGATCAAAGATGTGATCCTCGATGCCCGGTGGGCGAAGAACGCTTACGGCACAGCGCGCGGTGAAGGAGATTGGCGCGTCTTTCCTCACGATGAAGTGGGCGAGGGGACGGATCTGGCTTCGACCGAAGCCGTGTTCTATCGCGGTTTGGAACGCACGGTGCGCAAGCTCACGGCGGCAGGCAAACATGTCGTGATCGTCGCCTCCATCCCGGAAGCGGGCTACTCGGTGCCGCGGGTGATGGCGCATATGCGCATGGACGGCGACAAGCGCACTCTGACGCGCAGCCTTCCCACGTTCCTCGCGCATCAGAAATTCGTTTTCGCCTCTCTCAAACGCATGCGCGAGAAGTATGGCGCGAAGATCCTTTATCCCCATCAGGTGCTCTGCACCGGCGAGCTATGTGCGCTGTCTTCCGGCGATCGGCCGCTCTATCGGGACGAGCATCATCTGAGTGTTTTCGGCGCGTTGAAGCTCACGCCGCTCCTTTCGCAGGCATTTTGAAGCCGGGGCGTTTTTTGCTGGGGATTGACTCAAAAACCGATGGAACATAAAGTGAACAATATAATATGAACGATGGCTGGGAGACGGGCTCTGGCGATAGTGTCCGCGCTCGACAGGCACGGAAAGGCAAGAACAATGGCGGGTAGCGTCAACAAAGTGATTTTGGTGGGCAATCTGGGCAAGGACCCGGAAACGCGCCGTCTGCAAAGCGGCGACCCCGTCGTGAATCTGTCGATCGCCACGTCCGAAAGCTGGCGCGACAAAGCCTCCGGTGAGCGCAAGGAAAAGACCGAGTGGCACCGGGTGGTGATCTTCAACAAGAACCTGGCCGAGGTCGCCGAGAAATATCTGCGCAAGGGCTCCAAGGTTTATGTGGAAGGCGCGCTGCAGACGCGCAAATGGACGGACAAGGACGGTCAGGAGAAATACTCGACCGAAGTGGTACTGCAGAATTTCCGTGGCGAACTCACCATGCTCGACACACGCGGCGAAGGCGGCAGCGCCATGTCGCGCAGTGGCGGCGGCGGTTCCATGAGCGAGCCGGCCGGCAATTTCGACCGCAGCGAGCTGGACGACGAAATCCCGTTTTAATGCCGGCATGAACATGCGCTTGCCTTGCATAGCGGCGTTGGCTCTGGCGCTGGGTCTGTCGGCGTGCGGAACGGGATCCTTCGGCACCCCGGCGGCGGGCTTTGCTTTTCCGCAAGTGGGCCAATCCTACATTCCGCTGCACAAACGCGACTGGATGCTGGCAACGCATGACGGTGCATCGGTCGTGATTGCGCCCGGCATTGCCGTGACCAATGCACACAACGCCGGAATGATCGATCCTGCTGCCGTCATCGGCCGTGTCGAAGGCTACGATCTTCTCTACTACCGCACAGCGAAGAATGATGTTTTGCCCATCGCCGTACCGGTGAATGGCGAGCAAGTCATTGCCTACGGCCAGGACTCCCAGGGGAAGTTGCGCGTTTCACACGGTGTTGTCCGGCAGTTCTGGCCTGCTGCGTTCGGCTACATTTCGGATGCCGGCCCCGGCTTTTCCGGCGGCCCGGTGGTCGACGCAAGGACGGGCGCCCTTCTCGGCATCACCTACGGCTATGAAGGCGATCCGAGCGCCAAAAGCCGCCTCATGGTGGCCTACAACATGGCCTTCGTGATGAACCAGTTGGCGGTCCTCCAGGGCAACTCCGCAACGCAATAATCGGTAGCGGAATCGGTCATCGAAATGCTACAAAACAGAGTGGATTCTGACCCGTTTCGGGCATGCCGTAAGGCATTGAAAAGGAATAGATTTTGAGCGACACCCCAGCCGCCAATCCCCCGTCGGGCGGCTCTCCGCATTTGCCCATTGCCATCGAGGACGAACTGAAGCGGTCCTACCTCGATTACGCGATGAGCGTCATCGTTTCCCGCGCCCTTCCGGACGCGCGCGACGGGCTCAAGCCGGTCCATCGGCGCATCCTGTTTTCGATGCATGAGAACGGCCGCGACTGGAACAAACCCTACCGCAAATCCGCGCTGATCGTCGGCGACGTGATGGGTAAGTACCATCCGCACGGCGACCAATCGATCTACGATGCCCTCGTTCGCATGGCACAGGATTTTTCCATGCGCGCACCGCTCATCGACGGGCAGGGCAATTTCGGCTCCGTCGATGGCGATCCGCCGGCGGCAATGCGCTATACGGAATCGCGCCGCGCAAAGATCGCGCACATGCTGTCCGAGGACATCGACAAGGACACGGTGCCTTTCCAGGACAACTACGATGGTTCCGAGCGTGAGCCGATCGTCCTGCCCGCGCGCTTTCCGAATCTGCTCGTCAACGGCGCCGGCGGCATCGCCGTCGGCATGGCGACGAACATCCCGCCGCACAATCTGGGCGAAGTGATTGACGCCTGCTTGGCGTATATCGACGACCCATCCATCGGGATGGATGCGCTGACCGAGATCGTGCCGGGCCCGGATTTTCCGACCGGCGCGCTTCTCATCGGCAAGCAGGCGGCGCGTGGCGCATTGGCGCGCGGGCGAGGCTCGATCCTCATGCGCGCGCGCTGCACGATCGAAGAGATCCGCAAGGATCGCGAAGCCATCATCGTCACCGAGCTTCCTTTCCAGGTGAACAAGGCGCGCATGCAGGAGAAGATCGCCGAGCTCGTGCGCGACAAGCGCATCGAAGGCGTGGGCGACATTCGCGATGAAAGCGACCGCCACGGCATGCGCGTCGTCATCGAGATCAAGCGCGATGCTTCCGCGGAAGTGGTATTGAACCAGCTTTACCGCTTCTCCGAATTGCAGACGACCTTCGGCGTGAACATGGTAGCGCTGAATGCCGGCCGCCCCATGATCATGAACCTGAAGGACATGATTGGGGCCTTCACCAACTTCCGCGAGGAAGTGGTGATGCGCCGCACAAGGTTCGAATTAAACAAGGCGCGCGATCGCGGACATGTCTTGGTCGGTCTAGCTATTGCTGTCGCCAATATCGACGATGTGATTGCGCTTATCCGCAACGCGCCGGATACGGCGACTGCGCGTGAGCAATTGATGGTGCGGGCGTGGCCGGCAAAGGATGTGGCGCCGCTGGTGCTTCTTATCGCCGATCCGCGCCATATCATGCTGGAAGACGGAACGATCAAGCTGTCGGAAGAGCAGGCGAAAGCCATCCTCGAAATCCGCCTCGCGCGCCTGACGGCGCTGGGCCGCGATGAAATCGCCGATGAAGTCACCAAGCTCGGCGAAGCGATCAAGGATTATCTCGACATTCTGCGCTCGCGTCCGCGCGTTCTCACCATTGTGAAGGACGAGCTGAAGGCGATCAAAGACGAATTTTCCTCGCCACGCAAAACCGAGCTGGTCGACGCGGAAGTGGAAATCGAAGACGAAGCGTTGATCGAGCGCGAGGACGTGGCGATCACCGTCACCCACGCCGGCTACATCAAACGCACGCCCATCGCTGAATATCGCGTGCAGGGCCGTGGCGGCAAAGGTCGTTCCGGCATGTCCACGCGCGACGAGGATTTCGTCACCAACATCTTCGTCGCCAACACCCATGCGCCGATGGTGTTCTTCTCCTCCACAGGCATGGCCTACAAGCTCAAGGTCTGGCGTCTCCCTGAAGCGCGCATCCAGGGTAAGGGCAAGGCGATGGTGAACCTGCTGCCGCTGTCCGAAGGCGAGCGCATCACCACCATCATGCCGCTGCCGGAAGATGAAACGCAGTGGGAGAAGCTCAACGTCGTGTTTGCCACGAAGTCCGGCGACGTGCGCCGCAACGAGCTCTCCGACTTCGTGAACATCAACAAGAGCGGCAAGATCGCCATGAAGCTCGATGCGGGCGATGGTATTGTCGATGTGCAGATATGCACCGAGCAGGACGACGTTCTGCTCACCACCCGCACCGGCAAGTGCATCCGCTTTGCCGTGACCGATGTGCGCGTGTTCAAGGGGCGCGATTCCACGGGCGTGCGCGGCGTCAAGCTCGCCAAGGGCGATGAAGTCGTCAGCCTCACGCTGCTGCACCATTCGGACGCCAGCACGGCCGAAGCGCGTTCTTACCTCAAACAGGCGAATGCCGCGCGCCGTGCCGCCACCGGCGAAGAGGAAGTGCAGGTCGAAGAGGCGGAAGACGCCGAGGACAGCACGGAAGAGGCGACCCTCACGCAGGAGCGTTACGCCGAGCTCGGTGCCAAGGAGCAGTTCGTGCTCGCGGTCTCGGAAAGCGGTTTCGGCAAGCGCACCTCGTCCTACGAATATCGCGTCACCGGCCGCGGCGGTTCCGGTATCGTGGCAATGGGCATGGGCAAGAAGAACGCAGCCATCATCGCCGCCTTCCCGGTCGAGGAATCCGACGACCTGATGCTCATTTCCGACCAGGGGCAGATTATCCGCGTGGGCGTGAGCGGCATCTCGATCCAGGGCCGTTCCGCACAGGGCGTTACGGTATTTCGTGTGGACGAAGGCGAACGGGTCGTCTCTGTCGAACGCATCGAAGACGTTTCAGACGAAGCGGCCGGCTAGGCCGGGCGAGGGGAGCCATGGGCAAAAAACGCGTCGGGCTTTATCCCGGAACTTTCGATCCGCCGACGCTGGGCCATTTCGACATCGTCAAGCGCGCGCTGAAGCTCGTCGATCACCTGGTGATTGGCGTGGGCACCGGTACCGGTAAGAACCCGCTCTTCACCTATGAAGAACGGGTGGCAATGTGGCAGCACGAAGCCGCGGCGCTCACGAAGGACGGCGGCACCATCGAAGTGAAGCAGTTTGGCGATCTGCTTCAGGTGGATTTCGCGCGCGAAGTGGGTGCAGGGATCGTGGTGCGCGGCCTGCGTGCGATGACCGACTTCGAATATGAGTTCCAGATCGTGGGCATGAATCAGCGGCTCGCCCCCGATATCGAGACGGTGTTTCTGATGGCCGATCCCCGCTATCTGTCGATCGCCTCCAAGCTGGTGAAGGAAGTGGCCATGCTCGGTGGAAACGTCACGCCGTTTCTCACGCCGCATGTCGCCGAACTGCTGGTGAAACGCTGCAACGAAGTACGAAAGAAACAATAATGGCCGATTATCTCGTGATGGATCTCAAGACCGGTCCGGTGAAGATCAAGCTGCGTCCCGATCTAGCGCCTAACCATGTCGCGCGGATCACGGAGCTCGCGGATCAGGGGTTCTATGACGGCATCGTCTTTCATCGCGTGATCCCAGGCTTCATGGCGCAAACCGGCGATCCGACGGGCACGGGGTCCGGCGGCTCCGATCTTCCGGATCTGAAAGCCGAGTTCTCCGATGAGAATCACAAGCGCGGTACCATTTCGATGGCGCGCACCAGCAATCCCAACAGCGCCAACAGCCAGTTCTTCATCTGCTTTGACGATGCGCCTTGGCTCGACCGCCAATATTCCGTCTGGGGCGAGGTCGTCGAAGGCATGGAACATGTCGATGCGATCAAAAAAGGCGGCGAGCACAACAATGGTGCGATCTCCGGCGAGCCCGACCAAATCCTGAAAATGCGGGTGGAATGATCG
>JBQCJO010000414.1:0-6429 GCA_051952735.1 Rhizomicrobium sp. | reverse complement strand
ATGAACATCGTCCAGAAATTCCAGCGGCCGAGACGTTCGTCCATCAACCGCCCGGTGAATTTCGGAAAGCAGAAATAGGTCGCGCCGATCACCGGAAACACGTTGATGCCGATCAGCACATAATGCAGATGCGCCACGACGAAATAGGTGTCGGTCAATTGCAAATCCACCGGCACCGATCCGGTCATGAAGCCGGAAACGCCGCCGATCACGAAGAGAACGATGAAGCTGGCGAAAAACATGAAGGCGGTGGTGAACACCGGACGTCCCGTCCAGATCGTCGCGATCCAGGCGAACACGCCCACCGCGCTCGGCACCGTGATGATGATGGAAGCCGCGCTGAAGAAGGACAGCGAAATTGCCGGCAGTCCCGTCGCGAACATGTGGTGCACCCACACGCCGAAGCCCAGCACCATCGTCGCCACGGTGGCGAGCGCGACAACGGTGTAGCCCACCAGCGAGCGCCGGCAGAACACGGGCAATCCGTCCGACACCATGCCCATCGCCGGAAGAACGATCGCGTAAACCCAGGGATGACCGAACATCCAGAACAGGTGCTGCCACAGCAACGCCGAGCCGCCGGTGGGAACGTCGAAGAAATGCGTGCCCAGATTCCGGTCCATCCACAGCAGGAAGAACGCCAGGCTCACCGCCGGGATGGCGAAGATATTGGCGGCGGATGCCGTAAGCGTTCCCCAGATCAGGATCGGAACGCGGTTGATCGACATGCCTGGCGCGCGCATGCGCAGGAATGTCACTACGAAATTGATGGAGCCCACGGTCGTGGAAATGCCGAGCAAAATGATACCCAGCGCATAGAAATCCATGTTCGGTCCGGCGTTGTAAGCGCGCGCCGCCAGCGGCACATAGTTGAACCAGCCGTCATTCGGACCGAAGCCGAAGGCGAACGCGGCATAGAGGAAGACGCCGGCGCAAAGATAGATCCAGTAGGACAGCGCGTTTAGCCGCGGCAACGCCATGTCGCGCGCGCCCAGCAGCAACGGCCACAGATAGTTCGAAAATCCCGACAAGATCGGCCCCGCATAGAGGAAGATCATCGTCATTCCATGCGTGGAAAAGAGCTGGTCGTATTGCTCCGGCGTCAGTACGTGCTGTCCCGGCCATGCGAGCTGCCAGCGCATCACCGCCGCTTCCACGCCGCCCGCGATCAGGAAGGCGAACGCGGTGATGATGTAGCGGATACCGATTTCCTTGTGATCGACGGTCGAAAGAAATCCGGCGAAGCCGGGCTTTGTCTCCCATAGGCGCTTCAGCTTTTCCGCCAGCGCCGCATTCCGATCGGTGGAGACGGTGGGAACGCGCTCATAATCGGTGATCGTCATCGCGCCCTCAATTCAACGTCTTGAGATAGGAGATGATGCTGGCGCGTTCGTTTGCCGATAACTCCGGTTTCTGCATCAGCGCACCGGGCTTGATGCCTTGCGGATCGGAGATCCAGCGATCGAGATCGGCCGGATCGTTCGGTAAAATCCCTGCGGCGATCGTATGGCGTTGCATCAGATGGCTGAGATCGGGGCCAAGCATGCCGGCGGCATCGGTGCCGCGCACGGCATGGCAGGCGCCGCAATACGCGGTGAAATTCGCGAGACCGGCCCATTGCCCGCCATCCACCGGGCGCGCCGGCGACTGAAGCTGGTGCGCGCGCCACGCTGCGAATTCCTGCGGCGTCTGTGCGACCACAAGCATGCCCATCTTCGCATGCTGCACGCCGCAATATTCGGTGCACTGCCCGCGATAGATGCCGGGCTTGTGTGCTTCAAGCCAGGTCTCGTTCGTTTGGCCCGGGATGGCGTCCGTCTTGCCGCCCAGTTGCGGAATCCAGAACGAATGGATCACATCGGCGCCGATGAGCTTGAACCGCACCGGCTGGCCGACGGGAATGTGAATCTCATTGGCTGTTGTGAAGATTTGCGCGGGATCGCTGTTCAGATAGCGAACCTGCCACCACCATTGGTGACCGATCACTTCAATCGTAAGCGCGGGTTTTGTGGGCGGAGAGGTGACGCGCGCGAGCACTGTCATCGTCCACACCACCGTGAAGAGGAGCACCAGCGAGGAAATACCCACGCCGATCCAGATCCAGCTCAGCCCATCGGTTTCTTCATCGACCGGAAGTCTGCTGCCGGCGGGTTGCGGCGCGGTTCCCGGCCGCCGCCAGATCGCGCCGGCCACCAGCACCGAGATAATGACAATGACGGCAATGGAAATTGCTGTGACGCCCCAGGTGAGCGGCAGGACGGAATCACCCTGGGCACCCGCACTGGTGAGAAAATTCAGCGGCGCGCCGGCAAAGGCGCGCGGCATTGGGTAAAGGAAAAAGCAGAGCAAAGCCCCAGCGGCGACTCGCGGGCCTGTTGGAACCTGGAGTGATCTTGTCACCCTTCCCCTCCCAGGAAGCTGCGGGTATCCGCAGTCGGAGGGATAATGCGCAACCGGTGGTTTTGCTCCGGCCGAAGCGACGAGGGACATTATATCGCAGCACGATTTAATGTCCCTGGGTCTCTGCTATTTGCTCACTTTCTTGTAGAGCGGCTCGGCCATGTTGAGATGCTCCTGCACTTTCGGCGCCGTCTCGGCCGCGAAGCTTTTCACCGCTGCATTGTCGCCGTCCTTCGCATAACCCTGCATCAGCGACAGCGCTTCCTTATGCGCATCGACCTGCTGGCTCATGTAGCGGGCATCGAAATCCGCGGCGGACGCGCCGCGCAGATTGTCGATCAGCCCCTGCCGGCGATCGTCCAGATGCGCCGGCGCAGCCGGCTGCTTCTTCATGCTGCCAAGGATGGATTTGAGCTGGGCCGTCGTCGCGGTGTGTGCTTCCACCATCTTCTGCGCGAACGCCTTTACGTCCGGATTGCTGGAGCGCTGCGCGGCGATCTTGCCCGCTTCGACTTCATACATGTCACTGATGGCAGCGCCGGTCACGAACCCCTGCAGGCTGCTCGTCGTGGCGGCGGACACGGCACCCACGGCGCGGCTCGTGGCATCTTCCACGGTGCTCATCGTCTCGTTGTTTGTGCCCGGCGCGGGGCTCTTGTGGCCCGGCTGGTCCGGCGGCGCGGCGAAAGCAGCGGTGCCCGCAAGCAAAGCGGCCGTTGAAAGAAGCAAAATATTCTTCATGAGAGAGTCTCCACGTTATCGAGCGGTAACGCGGCGGTCATGTGCCAGTTCCGCCCATCGCGCGGAACCATGAGTTCCGGCACGCGAGGAACTTCCATGCCCTTTCGCATCGCCTCTTTAGTGAGCCGAACGCAGATTCTTGCGGAGAGATTTCACGTCGTGGACAGAAACCGGCGGGGCCCTGTTGCCCCAGGAATTGCGAATATAGGTCGCGACGTCGGCAAGTTCTCCGTCGCTCAAGACCGGAAATGCCGGCATCGAGAATCCGCCACCGCTGTTTTTGGTCTCGGCCGGTGATGCGCCTCGCAGGATGATGTGCAGCACGGTGTCCGGATTGCCGGACTGAACCAGGGTGTTGTGCACGAGGGTCGGATAATCTTTCGCGCTCGTCCCGCTGTGACATATCGAGCATCGCGCCACGAATACCGCTTGCCCGTTCTGCATCTGCCGGATGTCGGGGGTGTGCGGCGGCTCGGCCGTGACGGGCCGCAGCGATTTGAGATAGGTGGCAACAGCGTGCAGATCGCTGTCGGTCATCCGGCTGGTGGATTCTTCGATGACCGGTGTCATCGAGCCGGCGGACCATGCATGCGCATTGCGGCCCGTCTTGAGAAACTGCACGATCTCTTGCGCGGACCATCCGCCGAGCCCATCGGGCTTTGCATCGGTGAGATTGGGCGCGAACCATCCATCGACGAAATTACCCCCCATGCTGTCACCGGCCTGATCGGCGAAAAGGAAGTTCTTGGGCGAATGGCAGGCGCCGCAATGGCCGACACCGGTCACGATCTCCGCGCCGCGATTCCATTCTGCGGATTTCGAAGCGTTGGGCTTGAAGGGCGCCTTGTCCAGGAACAACGCGTTCCAGGCCGCCATGCCGGCGCGGATGTTGGCAGGGAAGATGAGAGCGTTGCGTGGCGGACGATAGGAAACAGGCTTCATCGTCTTCAAATAGCCGAAGATCGCATCGGTGTCGGCGCGGCTGAGTTTCGCGAAATAAGGATAAGGAAACGCCGGATAGAGATGCCGCCCGTCGGCCGCAACGCCTTCATGCATCGCGCGATAGAATTGGCCGGCAGTCCAATTGCCGATACCGGTCTTCTTGTCCGGGGTGATATTCGAGGAATAGACCGTGCCCGGCGCCGCATGCAGCGGATAACCGCCGGAGAATTTGCCGGTGCCTGCTTGCGGCCGCGTATGGCACACCACGCAATCGCCCATCGTCACGAGATAGTATCCGCGCGCGATCTGCGCCGTGTCCGCCGCCTGTGCGGTGCTGAAAATCAAAGCAGCGATTGTCGCGAGGAAAAAACGAGAAAGCATGAAAGGCCGCCGCGCCATACCGGAAACAATGGCCACTCGCCGCGATTGTTCCGGCCCGCAACCTGACGCGGCAGTTGCGCCTATTTGCCGTCCGCGCTTGTGCCGATCTCCTCGGCGACGTCATCTTCCTTCAATCCGCTGACCGGATGGCGAGGATGTGGCCACGCATGGGCGGGTACCAACGTGGCGGCGCTGCCGCCGCGTGCGCCGTTCGTGAGCAGGCGCTAGCGGACCTCCTCGAGATCTCGCTCGAGGAAATAGTTCAGGAAAGTCCGGATCGCCGCGATGGCGGCAAGCTGCCCGATATCGTTCCATGTCGGCGAAATGACCGTGCGCACGATGTCCGCCGCCAGCGCATATTCCAGTCCGAAGATGAGCCAGCGCGCAAACCGCATGAAAAGCGCGCGGCGCCATCCCAACGCCCGCGGCCGCCAGCCGATCACTTCCGCCGCGCCAAGGATCGCCGACTCCAGAGCGCCAAATGCAATCGCCAGAACCGCGATCGCCTCGACGCACAGTGCCGTATATTCGGCAAATGCCTTCAGAAGGTCTTCCCCAAACACCGCTCAGCGCCCGGCGCCGCGTACCACGCAGCGGAAGCCGAGATGCGATGTCGCCGTATCGATCGGCTGCGCCATGCGCGCAGCGGGCCTATAGCGCCGGCAATAGTTCGGCGCGCACAGATGCGATCCGCCCTTCATCACCTTGCGCGGAATCTGCATCCGCGGGACGTTCGGATCGAAACTTTGCTCGCGCGGACCGCCGCGCGGATTGTGCGCTCCCTCGCAGCACCTTCCTGCGGCCTTGTGCTTCGCCGAATACCAGTCGCTCGTCCATTCCCAGACATTGCCGATCATATCGAGCAAGCCGTAACCGTTCGGCGGAAAAGCATAGACAGGTGACGTGCGATTGAAGCCATGGCGTTCGAGATTCTCGTAAGGAAATTCGCCATGCCAGGTGTTCGCCATGATGCGGCCGTCAGGCTCCAGCGCATCGCCCCAGGCATATTCCGCGCCGTCCAGGCCACCGCGTGCGGCGAATTCCCATTCCGCTTCCGTCGGCAAATCCTTGCCCGCCCAACTCGCATAAGCCGCCGCATCCTCGTACGCGACATGCACGACGGGATGCTGCGCTTTGCCGCTCAGCGACGACTTCGGACCTTGCGGATGCCGCCAATCGGTGCCCGGCACATAAGTCCACCAATTGAAATGATTGCGCATGTCCACGACATGCTTCGGCGGATCGAACACCACCGATGCCGGCACCAGCATCTCGGGCTTGGCATCGGGATAATCCGCGGCGCTGGGCGCGCGCTCTGCCAGCGTCACATAGCCGGTGTCGCGGACGAAATAGGCGAACTCCTCGTTCGTTACCGGATGGCGATCCATCCAGAAGCCATCGACGCTGACACGGTGTGCGGGGGCTTCCTCCGGATAGTGTTTGTCGGATCCCATGGCGAAGGCGCCGGCTTCGATCCAGACCAGATCGATGCTCGCGCCCTGATGGGCCGGATGTGGCCGGCCCTGATGCCTGTGTTCGATCGCCTGCGCCAACGTCATCTTGAGCAGCCCTTTCGGCTTCTTGAAAATCTCCGGATGCGACACCATTCCGCCCGCTCACATACGACCGGGCGTCGCCCACCCTGCGATCGCCAAAACTCTAGGATTTCCGCGGCATCGTTTCGATTGGGCTTAGGTCCAATGCGCCGTTAACGCTCGCTTAGATTGTTCGCAGGCGTTCGCTTCGCCCGATACGGGCTTCTTTGTCCACAATCCCAAAGCTTCGTGATGAACCTTCCGCCGCGAGAACCGTGTTATTGATTCAAATGTCAGCGATGCTTGGGAGAGATCGCGTGTATCTGGACGAGCCGTATTTTTCCGGCGGCGGCCATTTTGGGCCGACCTGCCGAAGCTGCAAGGAACCGATCTTGAAGGGCCATCGCAGTACGCGCGTGGAGTTCGTGAG
>JBQCJO010000413.1:0-4256 GCA_051952735.1 Rhizomicrobium sp. | reverse complement strand
CATTGGACGGCTGGCGCGGCATCTGCGCGCTGCTGATCGCGCTGCATCACTTTCCTGCGCATGGTCTCATCTATCACCTGCCGCTGGTGCGCAACGCGTGGCTGCTGGTCGACTTCTTCTTCGTGCTGTCCGGCTTTGTCATCACCCATGCCTATCGCGGCAGACTCTCCAGCGGTGGCGCGGTAGCTTCTTTCGCGATACGCCGGTTCTTCCGGCTGTGGCCGCTGCAGGCCGCGATACTCGCCGCGTTTATCGCGCTGGAGCTCTATCGCAATTTTGCGACAGGAACGGGCTTCACCGGCGAACGCTCGATATTCGCCATCTTCACGAATCTCGCACTGGTGCAATCGCTCGGCCTGCACGACATGCTGACATGGAATACGCCATCATGGGCGGTGAGCACCGAGTTCTGGACCTATGTCGGGTTCGCGCTGGTTGTCTTCTTTGCCGGACGCTTCCGCCTTTTGGCTTCAGCGGTTCTCATTGCTCTCTCCGTGGCTATTCTCGCGTTGCATTCGCGCTACGGCATGCGCGAGACTTTCGATTGGGGCATTGCGCGATGCATCTATGGATTCTTCCTGGGCTCGCTGACATATGAAGCTTGGTCGCGCGGCTGGTTCGCAAAGCTGCGCGGAAGCGCCTTCGAAATCTCGGTGCTTGTTTTCGCCGTTACCTATCTCATCTTCATTCCCGGTGACCGATCGCTCGAATATCTGGCACCACCGGTGTTCGCCGTTTTCACGCTCGTTTTCGCGAATGATGCGGGAATGGCGTCGCGCGTGATGTTTGGCAAGTCGCTTCAAAGCCTCGGCCAATGGTCTTACGCGATCTATCTGGTGCAGATGCTGGTGATTGTCCTGATGGTCTCCGCATTGGACAGCTTCGCACCGGGACATACCGCGGTCGGTGCGGACGGCATCGAATTCATCCGTTTCGGCGGCTTTGCAGACGACGCGATAACGTTGATTTATCTGGCTTTGGTGATCACTCTGGCCGCCGCTGCGTGGCGCTTTATCGAAGTGCCCGGACAGGCGATTCAAAATATTCTGCGTCCGTCCAAAACAGCGGCTTCCACATCGGGCGCAAACCGCTAACATCGCCGCCGTAGAGCGGGGACTTGGATGGCGATTTCCGAGGCGCAGGAGCGCCATCATCTTCTCAAGATCCTGGGCATCAGTTTCGGCGTCGCGGTCGCGATCGGCGACATGATCGGCTCCGGTATCCTGCGCGCGCCAAGCTCCATCGCACAGGCCGTTCCCAGCATCTGGTTGATCCTCGGTCTTTGGACGTTCGGCGCAATCCATGCCGCGCTCACCGCCAACGTCTTCTCCGAACTCGGCACGGCCTTCCCAAAATCCGGCGGCGGATACATCTATGCGCAGCGCGCCTTCGGCGACATCGGCGGTCTTGTGGTCGGCTGGTCGAGCTGGCTCGCCTTCGTTGCGGGCACCGCCGCGCAGGCGATTTCGTTCGCGAACTTCCTACCGATCCTGTGGCCGTGGTCGTCACAGCACACGGTTGGAGTCGCAATGGCGATGCTGATTGCGTTGTTCGGCGCCAATTATGTCGGCTTGCGCGAAGGCCGCGTGCTGCAGGAAGCAACGAGCTTCATCAAGGCGATCATGCTGGCGCTGTTCTGCGTCGCGGCCGTGTTGTTTGTTCCGCCGTCGCAGCCTTTGCCGATGATGGTTGCCGCGGCGCCGGTTCTCGGCTGGGCCACGATGATCGGTGCCTACCAGCTTGTCCGCGGTGCGTATGCGGGATGGGACACGGCGTTCTGTTTCGGCGAGGAGATCGTCAATCCGGGCCGGGATCTTCCGCGCGCCACCTATATCGGTCTCGGTCTCACGGCAGCGCTCTATCTCAGCGTCACTGGCGCGCTGCTGTATGCGCTGGGTGTGCAGGGCGTTGCGTCCACGCCGTTGCCGTTCACGATCGTCGTCCAGGAGTTCGGCACACTCGCCAAGGTTCTCTTCGCGCTGACAGCGATGGTCACGGTGGCAAGTTGCGCCAACGCCAACATCATGGGTGGCCCGCGCATCATCTATGCGCTGGCGCGTGAAGGGTTGCTGCCGAACTTCCTGTTGCGGGTCAATCGCGGCGGCACGCCGACGATGTCGATGCTGCTGACCGCATTATTCTGCATCGGCATTGCACTCTCCGGCACGTTCAATCTCGTCTTCGGCCTGATCGGCACGATGAATGCCATCGGCGCTATCGTGATTATTCTGGGTCTTTATGTGCTGCGCCGTCGCGAGCCGGATCTGCCGCGTCCCTGGCGGGCCATCGGCTATCCTTATCTGCCGGCGCTGGCGCTGGTCCTCGAACTCACGGCGCTCATCCTCTATTCCGCAGCCGACACGCTGGGCATCAGCTTTGCCATCGGCCTGTGCCTGGCCTGCATTCCCTTTGCCTGGATCGCCCGCCGGGGTCGCATCCGGCTGGGGGACATCGCCAAGTCCTAGCCCTGCGGCCTTAGGCTTCCTTGCCGGGTCCTGCCCCCCGCGCTAGGAACCGCGCGGCTCTCTTCAGAAGGAAATTCCCCATGGCTCGCAGCAAAATCGCGCTCATCGGCGGCGGACAGATCGGCGGCACGCTTGCCCATCTCGTCGCGACCAAGGAACTCGGCGACGTCGTGTTGTTCGACATCATGGAAGGCCTGCCGCAAGGCAAGGCGCTGGATCTCTCGCAGGCCGGCCCGATCGAAGGCTTCGATGCGAAGCTGAAGGGCACGAACTCCTACGCGGACATCGCGGGCGCGGACGTTGTCATCGTCACCGCCGGCGTACCGCGCAAGCCGGGCATGAGCCGCGACGATCTTCTGGGCATCAATCTGAAAGTCATGAGCGCGGTGGGCGAGGGCATCAAGGCCCATGCGCCGAACGCGTTCGTCGTCTGCATCACAAACCCGCTGGACGCGATGGTGTGGGCGCTGCGCCAGTTCTCCGGTTTGCCGCATCACATGGTCGTCGGCATGGCGGGCGTTCTCGACAGCGCGCGCTTCCGCCACTTCCTCGCCGAAGAGATGAACGTGTCGGTGGAAGATGTGTCGGCGTTTGTGCTCGGCGGTCACGGCGACACCATGGTGCCGATGCCGCGCTTCTCCACCGTCAGCGGCATTCCGCTGCCGGAGCTGGTGAAGATGGGCTGGATCAAGCAGGACAAGCTCGACCAGATCGTGCAGCGCACGCGCGACGGCGGCGCCGAAATCGTCGGCCTGCTCAAGACCGGTTCGGCGTTCTACGCCCCGGCCACCGCGGGCATCGAAATGGCGCAGAGCTATCTGCGCGACAAGAAACGCGTCCTGCCCGTCGCCGCATACGTGAACAACAAATACGGCGTGAAGGATCTCTATCTCGGCGTGCCGGCCGTGATCGGCGCCAAGGGCGTGGAGCGCATCGTCGAACTCGATCTCACCGCGGATGAGAAAGCCGCGCTGATGAAGTCCGCGGACTCGGTGAAGGGCCTCATCGACGCCTGCAAGAAGCTCGATACGAGACTGGCATAATGCATCGGCTGGCGCGGCGATTTTCCACAATCGCCGCGCTGGCGATGTTTCCCGCGCTGGCGCGGGCCGCCCCAACCGCCGATCTGGCGCGCTATTTCGCCTCGCCGCAGGATGAGCTGAAATCCCGCGAACAGCTCACGCAACAACTCGACGCTCTTCAGAAAACGCAAAAGACCTTCACCGCCAGCGCGCCTGCCATGGCCGCGACGCTGGCAACGTTCGAGCACGTCCGGACGGAAGCCGAGCGTCACGACGCTTATCTGCATCTGCGCTGCTCCGACGACAAAACCGACAACGCGGCTTGCGACGGCGAGGATGCCCTCGACAGCATGGTCGACAGCCGCACGGCCTTCATCGCCAGCGGGATCGCGGCGCTGCCGCAGGCCAAGATGGCCGCGATGCTCAAATCGCCCGCGCTTGCGCCATACGCTTACGCCATCGCCGATATGCGCCGCCAGAGCGGCCATGATGCGGGTGCTGCGGGCGAAGCTGTTCTGGCCAAACTCTCGCCGGACCTGAGCGACTGGCAGTATGCGCTTTACGGGCAGGCGCTCTCCCACGCCGATTTCGGAACCGTGGCCACGCCACAGGGCGCGCTCGATGTGTCGCGTCAGCGCAATGTGCTGGCTGTGCATCCCGATCGCGACGTCCGCAAGCAGGCGTTCGACAAGCGCAATGCCGGACTGAACCGCGTGCGTGACGATGTGGCGTTCGCACTGCTGCACACCGTCAGCGCCGGCAATGCCAA
>JBQCJO010000412.1:0-3575 GCA_051952735.1 Rhizomicrobium sp. | reverse complement strand
CTATGACACCCAGTCGCTCAAGCTGATCTACGTCGCCAACGAAGACGCGACCGTCACCGGCCGCAAGGCGATCTTCGGCGCGCTGCGGCTGTATCTGGATTTTATCAACCTGTTCCTCATGCTGCTGCGCCTGATGGGCAACCGCCGCTAGGAGAAACAGCCTTGAATACGAAAGCCCCGGTGGAAACACCGGGGCTTTTTCGTTAAGGGAACTTCATGGAAGAGAAGCCCTCCGTCATTCCCGTCGAACTCGTTCCGCATCGCGCGGAATGGACGCAGATGGCGGTTTCGGAAGGCGCGCGGCTGAAGGCGGCGTTGGGCGATACGCTGATCGCCGTGCATCATGTGGGCTCCACCTCCATTCCGAACATCATGGCCAAGCCGATCGTGGATCTGATGCCCACCGTGCGCGATCTTGCGGCGCTCGATGTGAAAGAAGCAGCCGTGCGCGCGCTGTGCTACAAGTGGCACGGCGAATTCGGTCTGGAAGGCCGGCGCTTCTGCACCTGGGCAGATCCGCAAACCGGCAAGCGCGTTTATCAGCTCCACTTCTTCCGGCCGGACAACATCAACGCGATCCGCATGCTCGCCTTCCGCGATTATCTGCGCAGCCATCCGTTCGTGGCCAAGGCATACGAGATGGAGAAGCTGCGGGCCGCATCGCTCCAGCCCGAAGACACGACGGCCTACAATCGCGAGAAGAATGACTGGATCAAGCGCGTCGAGCAGGATGCGATGACGTGGGCGGAGAACCGCCGCTGATCACTCGCTGGAAAGCGCTTTCAGCAGTTTGCCCGCGAACACGCGCAGCACATTCTCCAGCTCATGCCCGCGTTTCAGAATACGGCCGCCCGCATCGATCACTGCGTACATGCCTTGTTTGTTGCGAAGCTCGGGCCGTTTCTCGACCCGATAGAGCGGCATTTCGGCCGTGCGGCGAAAGATGGAGAACACCGCAACGTCGTCGCAGAAATCGAGCGCGTAATCGCGCCATTCGCCGGCGGCGACCATGCGGCCATAGATGTTGAGAATCTGGTTCAGCTCGCGCCGGTCGTAACGCACCTGCGCCGCGGTGAAGCCGCCGCCGCTCCAATGTCCCGTCCGCGCGGTTGAGCGTTGTTCCGCGCGGAGGAACGCTATGGGTTCCTCTGCCATTGCGGGAAGTGTGATCCTGCCTGCCCGCCCCTGCAAGCCCTACTTCTTGCGCGCCAACATCACCCCATCGCCGATGGTGGTGAGCGCCACGTCCACGCGCTCGTCGGCGTGGATCTTCTTGTTGAGCGCGCGAATGGCGACAGTGTTGGTATCGTTGTTGGCCGGATCGGCCACCGCGCCGCTCCACAGCATGTTGTCCAGCGCGATCAGGCCGCCCTGCCGCAACAGTTTCAGAGCGCGCTCGTAATAAGCGTCGTAGTTCGGCTTGTCGGCATCGATGAACACGAAGTCGAACGGGCCTTCCTTGGCCGCGATCATGCGATCCATCTCGTCCACGCCGGGACCGAGACGCAGATCGATCTTTCCGTCCACGCCTGCGTCTTTCCAGTATTTGCGGGCGCGGTCCGTGAACTCCTTGCTCACATCGAGGCAGACGACCTTGCCGTTTGCAGGAAGCGCCTGCGCGACCGAAAGCGCGCTGTAGCCGGTGAAGGTGCCGATCTCCAGATAGCGCGTCGCGCCGATGAGTTTGGCCACCAGCGCCATGAACGCGCCCTGGTCGGCGCCAATCTGCATCATCGCCAGCGGCATCTGCGCCGTTTCCTCACGGCAGCGAATCTGCGCCGCGGATTCGCGCGCGCCATTCGCGTCCACATAGGCTTCCAGTTGATCGTTTCCGCGCAGCATTCGACCCATGGTTGTCATCCCAAATTTGTCACACCTAAATAATCAAATAATCATCAAATAACAAGTCAATTCCGCAAAATCGCCGTTTTCTCGACTTGTTCGAGCCGCGTTCGCTGGCGAAAACACCTGCGTCGGCTGGCTGCGTTACGTGGCGATCCGGAAGACATCTGCCCCCCAGCCCCTACCGGGTTGCCCTGGTCAGCCGACATTTCATTCTTCCCCACTTCAAGCCACCCTCCCCCAAAGCCATCGGGAGGAATTCATGCGTTTGAAGGACCGCGCCGCCATCGTCACCGGCGCCGCATCGGGGACCGGCAAAGCCACGGCCCAATTGTTCGCCGAAGAAGGCGCGAAGGTTCTGGCCGTCGATCTGCCGGACAAGGGGCTCACCGCCAGCCACGCGAATGTCGTGACGTTCGAGAAAAGCGTCGGCGACATGGATGCGGCGGAGAAGATCATCGGCGAAGCGGTAAAGCGCTTCGGCAAGCTCGACATCCTGATGAACAATGCCGGCGTCTCGTCTTCCACGCGCATCGAAGCGATGACGGAAGAAATCTGGCAGCGCGAAATCAACATCAATCTCTCCGCGCAGATGCGGCTGTGCCAGAAAGCACTTCCGCATCTGAAAGAGTCATCCGCCGGCCGCATCATCAATGTGGCGTCGGTGATGGCGGAAGGCACGGACTATGGCCTCTCCGCCTATTGCGCTTCGAAAGCCGGTGTCGCCGGCCTTACGCGCACACTCGCATTGGAGTTGGGCAAGTTCGGCATCACGGCGAATTATCTGGAGCCTGGCGCGATCAAGACCGGCATGACGAGCGGCCTGTGGGATGCACGTCCCGACATCGCGGAGATCTGGGCCAAGAAAGCGGCGCTGCGACGCCTGGGCCAGCCGATCGATCTCGCGCGGGCGGCGTTGTTCCTTGCGAGCGACGACGGCGGCTTCGTCACCGGACATGGACTGGTCGTGGACGGCGGATTGATGCTGCGGGTTTAGCGGCCCATCCGCTTCATGTTGGCGGACATCTGGCCGAACAGTCCGCCCACCGCGCCGGTGACCACGCAGATCGTCGTGAACAGCGGAACCACGCGCGTGGGCGCATCCTGCAGCGCAATCGAAACGGCCAGGCCGATCAGGGCCGAGATGCCGCCGATGATCGCGGCCATGGTGGCGCTGGTGAAATAGCCTTTGCCCGTGTCCATGGCATAGAGGTAACCGGCGACCGCGGAGATCGTCATGCCGCCGAGCAGGAAGCCCTGATGCTCGACGAACGCGATGAAATGGGTGGCGGTCATCAGGGCAATTTCAAGGACGACACCCACGATCAGGGCGCGAACGAAGACACGAATATCGAGCACGGAAACTCCGGAAGGCATGTGGAATGAAATTCATTCTCCCCGCTTTGCCCGTGCGATCAAATCTTCAAAGCGATTTTCCCCGTCAAATTCGCGGGAACCAGCCCATGACCGAGCTTTAAGGAACTTGTCCTTGCGGTGCTCGCCCGATTCCCGTTAAGCCCTTGGCGGGGGACATTTTCTTCGTTTGCGGGCAATGATCGAGATCGAAGGCCTGACAAAACAGTTCGGCGCTGTCGCCGCCGTTGCCGGGATCGACCTGAAGGTCGGCAAAGGCGAAGTGTTGGGCTTTCTGGGGCCGAACGGCGCCGGCAAGTCCACCACGATGAAAATGGTGACGGGCTTTCTCACACCGACGAGCGGACGCGTGTCGGTAT
>JBQCJO010000411.1:0-2390 GCA_051952735.1 Rhizomicrobium sp. | reverse complement strand
CCATGCGGCATGCCCTGTTCGCGGATGCGGTTGGTGAGCGCGCGCGTGTCGATGCCCGCGATGCCCGGAATGTTGTGAAGCTTCAGCCAGCGGTCGAGCGGCGAGAGCGCGCGGTAATTCGACGGCTGCGTCGCATCGGAACGTACCACCATCGCGCGCACCACCGGCGTCGTCGCCTCGATGTCTTCGCTGTTGGTGCCGACGATGCCGATATGCGGAAAGGTGAAGGCCACGATCTGCCCGGCATAGGAGGGATCCGTGAGGATCTCCTGATAGCCCGTCATCGCGGTGTTGAAGCACACTTCACCGACGGCGGCGGTGGCGGCGCCGAAGCCTTGTCCCTCGAACACCGTTCCGTCGGCGAGAACCAGAAGTCCTGTCGCGCGTGAAACGGCTGCCGCCGGACGTTCGGCGGTTGCGGAAGATGTGTCGCTCATGGAGGGGCTCCGATTTGCCGGAAAATAGGAATGCGCCCCCCCAGGGTCAAGCGCGTCGCGAAGCCGCGCTATCCGGCGCGGCTGCCATTGGGAACCGGGCGTTCCGGCATGGCGAGCGCGGGCAGAATTCCGTCCTCATACCCGATATCGAAAAGCATGCCTTCGCTGAGGATTCCGGCCATTTTTCGCGGTTCGAGATTGACCACAAACAGCGTTTGCTTGTTCTCCAGCACGCCGAGATCGGGCCGTTCCTGCTGCATGCCACTCAGGATCGTGCGCTTGTGGTCGCCGAAATCCACAAGAAGCGAAACGAGTTTGTTGGAGCCGGGAACCGGCTTTGCCGATTCGATGGTGCCGACTCGGATATCGATCCGATCGATGACCGATTTATCGATAACAGGTTTGGTGGGTGCAGGTGTCATGCGCGGGAGCATAGCAAGACCGCAGCCGCGAGCGCGGCCAAAGCTGTGCAATACCGCCGTGCATTTGCGGCTGTTCACGCTTTAGCCTAGTTTTCCGCGCGTTCTCGAAAACACGGTGATGTCATGGGCCTGCGCGAGCAGTTCAACGAGCAGATGAAAGAGGCGATGAAGGCGAAGGATCAGCGCCGTCTGTCGACCCTGCGCATGGTCAATGCCGCGCTCAAGGACAAGGACATCGCCAACCGCACCGAAACCAGCCGCGAAGGCATCTCCGACGACGAGATCCTCGGCATGCTCGGCAAGATGATCAAGCAGCGCGAGGAAAGCGCCGAAGCCTTCGACAAGGGCGGCCGTCCGGAGATGGCCAAATCCGAGCGCGAGGAAGTGGACATCATCCGCTCTTTCATGCCCAAGCAGATGAGCGCCGACGAACAGCGCGCTGCCATTCAGGGCGTGATCGCCGACGTCGGCGCCGCGTCGATGAAAGACATGGGCAAGATCATGGCCGCGCTGAAAGAGCGCTATGCCGGCCAGATGGATTTCGGCAAAGCCAGCGGCATGGTGAAAGACATTCTCACGCCGAAATAGAGCATCGAAAAGGAAACACCATGAAACTCCGCAAGCTCGGCGCCAGCGATCTTCAGGTCAGCGAAATCTCGCTGGGTTCGTGGCTCACCTACGGGACGGCGACGGACCGCGAGAAGGCGCTCGCTTGTGTCGATCGCGCCTTCGACAACGGGATCAACTTCATCGACACCGCCAATGTTTATGGCCGCGGGCTCGCGGAAAGCTTCCTCGGCGAAGCCCTCGCGAAACGCAAACGCGAGTCCTATGTGCTCGCCACCAAGCTTTGGGGCGACATGGGCGATGGCAACAAGGGGCTCTCGCGCAAACAGGTCGAGAAGCAACTCGATGACTCGCTCAAGCGCCTGAAGACCGATTACGTCGATCTTTATCAATGCCATCGCTACGATCCGGAAACGCCGCTGGAAGAAACGATGGAAGCGCTCACCCGCGCCAAGCAATCGGGAAAGGTGCGCTGGCTCGGTTTCTCCGAATGGTCGCCGGATCAGATCGAAGCGTCTATCAAGCTTGCGGGCGTGGAGCATTTCGTCTCCAGCCAGCCGCAATATTCACTGCTCTATCGCCGCATCGAAAAGAAAGTCATTCCCATCAGCGCCGCCAACGGAATCTCGCAGATCGTGTGGTCGCCGCTCGCGCAAGGCGTGCTGACCGGCAAATATCTGCCCGGCGCGCCGCCACCGGCCGACAGCCGCGCCACCGAAGAGATCGGCGGCAACTTCATCAAGAACTGGACGAAGCCGGAAATCCTCGAAGCGGTGCAGAAGCTGAAACCCATCGCGCAGGAAGCGGGCTGTTCGCTCACGCAATTCGCGCTCGCCTGGGTGCTGCGCGAGCCGAACGTCGCCTCCGCGATCGTCGGCGCCTCCCGCCCCGAGCAGGTCGAGGACAACGTCGGCGGCAGCGGCGTCGAGCTCGACGAGGCGACGCTCGCCCGGATCGACGAGAT